>DATDAG010000446.1:0-9090 GCA_036525495.1 Anaerolineales bacterium | reverse complement strand
TGCCCTGACGTGGCTCTTCTGGATTCCCGTAGCGCTGACAAGGCAGGATTATCAGGCGTCGCCTCTCTTGCTTGCGGTGGTTTTCCTCGGTGTTTTCGGGCCCGGCATCGCGGGAATCATCCTGACTTACCGAGAACAAGGTAAAGAAGGTGGACGCGATTTCTGGCGCCGCGTCTTTGACTTTCGCAGGATCAGCCTTAAGTGGTATGCGTTGATTCTCCTACTTTTCCCAATACTGCACTTGATCTCGATTGGGTTCAATCACTGGCTGGGCGGCGATCCGCCTGAGTTTGCCTTCATCAGAGAGTCGATGGCAATGCCTATTGGCTTCCTGGTTGTTGTGATTTTGTACCTGCTCCAGTCTGCTCTCGAAGAACTCGGGTGGCGCGGCTACATGCTCGACCGTTTGCAGGCGATCTGGAATCCACTCAAGGCTTCATTTGTTCTTGGCGTGATTCACGCTCTCTGGCATCTGCCATTGTTCTGGATCGTTGGGACAAACCAAAGCAGGTACCTATCTGGAGTTGAATTCGCGTTATTTGTAGTCTTTGTGACCTCAGGCTCGTTTTTCAACACATGGTGCTACAACGACAATCGGCGCAGTACGCTGGCAGTCATACTCTTGCATACCGTTGCAAATTTATCTTTTGACACTTTCATGTTGCCCGGAACAGGAGAATATATTTTCAAAATCGTGGCTATGGTCGGTGCGATGCTGATCGCCATCGCCTGGAGCCTGCCATCGTGGAAGCGAAAGCAAATAGCTTCAACTTGATTGGAGACAACAATGACTACTCAAACTGCATCCACAAATCTCATTGACAAAGAAGTGCTTCAAACAACCTGGCTTCAACGCCTTGGTCTTTTCATCGTATTCCTGTTCTGTGAAACGGCAATCTTCATCTTTGGTTCGTACTACTTTGACGTCTTCCCAACGAACAAGAACCTGACCTTCAATCTGATTGTCTCTGCCGTATTCCTAACCACCTCATTGTGGTTCAAATACGATAAACACCTGAACAGGTACTGGCGGATCGCATTTGTTTTTTTTATCGCTTCGGTTGCATATCCATTTTCAGCGATCTTCGATGGTTGGATCCGCGCAACGCTAAGTTGGTTCGCAGCGACAACGGACACATCAAAGGGACTTGCCATCGAAAAGGTGTGTGAGATGCTGTTGAAGACGGTTCCGATCCTTGTACTGGTCAAGCTCTCAGGCGCTGACTTCGGATCAGTCTTTATCAAACGCGGCAATCTCAAATTGGGTCTGGGTATTGGCGCGCTCGTATTCTTCTTCCTCGGAACAGCCACGTTCATGTTCGCCGTGCAACGCTTCACAAGCGTGGATACGCTCGTCGCGGCGGTCGTGTGGGGCTTGGTCTTTTCCTTCGCCAACAGTTTCATGGAAGAACTCTGGCTGCGCGGTATTTTCCTGAAACGCTTTGAGCCAATGCTCGGACTCAATGGTTCGGTCTGGCTAACATCCATCATCTTCGCCTCGATACACAGTTTTGCGTTTTACTTCATGCCCACTGCGATCCCGTTCTTCTTCATCAACACCCTCGCGCTGGGACTGGCATGTGGCTACCTGATCATGAAGTCAGACAGCCTCTGGGGTGCGGTCGTCATCCACGCCGCATCAGACTTCTTCTTGTTTGTCGCGGTGCTGGCGAACGCATAATAATCTTTGGAGGAAAAATGAAACCTTCTTATGTTCTCCCCCTCTCAGACTCACAAGCTACTCTTGAAAACGTCGGCGGGAAGGGCTTGTCTCTTGCGAAAATGATTCAAGCGAGATTCCCCATCCCGAACGGATTCCACATCACGACTGACGCCTACTGCGCATTCGTGGGTTCCAACAACTTGCAGACGAAAATCCTCGCCGCGCTCAAGGATGTAAACCCCTCGCTTCCCGCGACGCTCGAAACTGCGTGTGGGGCAATTGGTGGATTCTTTGCTGAATCAAAAATCCCGCCCGATATTGTTTCATCAATCATCGAAGCCTACTCATCACTCCCTCACCCCATCACCTCTCCCAGTGGGAGAGAGACTCAGGGTGAGGGCAAAACCGTCGCCGTTCGCTCCTCCGCCACCGCTGAAGACCTGCCCGAAGCATCCTTTGCCGGGCAACAGGAAACCTTCCTCAACATTCGCGGTGAAGAAGACCTGCTCTACGCAGTCAAAAAATGTTGGGCATCGTTATGGACCGCGCGCGCCATCGCCTACCGAATCAAAAATAACATTGACCAGACCACCGTCGCGCTGGCGGTCATCGTGCAGGAAATGGTGGATGCCGAAGCCGCGGGGATTCTGTTCACAGCAAACCCGATCAACGGGCACTGCGACGAAATGGTCATCAACGCCGCGTGGGGACTCGGCGAAGCCATCGTCGGCGGACTCGTTTCGCCTGATACGATTGTCGCGGATAAAGCAACGGGCAAAGTCAAAAACTATCAGGTCGCGGAGAAAACTGTCATCACGGTGCGGACAGAAAAAGGCACGAGGGAGGATCCACTCGATGACGAGCGACGCAATTCAAAGGTCCTGAATGAAGCGCAAGTCAGTGAACTCGTAGAGATCGCGCGCAATATCGAATCCTATTACGGCAAGCCGCAGGATATCGAATGGTGTCATGCAGGTGAGCAATTCTATATTGTGCAATCGCGTCCAATCACCACGTTGAAAGAAATTGAAGTCGCCGCACTTACGGATTGGATACTGCCCAAAGGAGCATATGCGGTCATGCGGAACAACATTGTCGAATTGATGGCTGATCCGTTGTCGCCATTATTTGCCACGCTTGGATTGGAAGCAATCAACACCAGCCTGCCACGCATGATGAACGAGTCGCTTGGTTTGGGCGGCATCCTGCCAGTTGAAAGCATCATTGTGGTCAACAAGTATGCCTATAACAACGGCTCGGTCAGCGCCAAGGGCATGGTGCGGTTGCTTTTCAACATGAGGAAGATCACAGGGATGATGTTCACTGGCGCGGTGGAGCGTTGGACTGAACACGGAAGACCGCATTACTATGAAACGGTCGAGACATGGAGTGCAAAGGACTGGCGCTCGTTCTCATCGGTGGAGTTGGTGGAAAGCGCAAAACAGTTGACCGAGTCCGCCATCGACGCGTATGTCGCGCTTGTCTCGGGCGTCATACCTGCAGCTTGGATCACCGAAGCTATGTTCACCAACGTTTATAACCGTTTGATCAAACGCCGCGACGATCCGACTGCACCCACTTATCTGCTTGGCTATGACAGCCTGCCGATCCGCGCCGATAAATCGCTCTACAGTCTGGCAGAGTGGGCACGGCAGGATCCAGCCTTGGCGCAATGTCTCGAAGGTACACCGACCGCACAATTGGTTACTTTGTGCGAGAGCGGTGATGTTCCTGGTGATGTGGTTCCTGCGGTCTGGGATGAGTGGCGCATACGCTTCAATGAACATCTGCGCGCTTTCGGGCACATGCTCTATGATCTCGATTTTATTCACCCCGTTCCAGCCGATGACCCTGCGCCCGTTCTCGACGCCCTCAAACTCTACCTGAGCGGACAGGGTACCAACCCTTACACTCGTCAGCACGAGTCGGCAGAGCGACGCGAGCAAGCCGTCCTGATGATGAGACAACGGTTGAAGGGACTGCGTTTGAAATGGTTCAACAAGTATCTTGCGTCCGCCCAGAAATATGCACCATTGCGTGAAGATGGACTGGCTGAGATCGGTCTCGCGTATCCGCTCATCCGTCAGATGCTGCGTGAAGTGGGAGATCGCTTTGTGCAACATAACGCAATTCCCGCTGCTGATGAAATCTTTTGGCTGACCCAGAATGATGTCTTGTTGACCGCAACGTGCCTCGACGCGGGTCTGTCCGTAGAGTCGCTCGCAGAGAAGATTCCACATCGCAAAGCAGAACATCGCGCCGCGTTGAGCGTCAGACCGCCAATGATGTTGCCGCAGATGAAGATCTTCGGCTTCGACTTGATGTCACTCAGGGATAAACGCGGACGCCGCAACAGGGGAAACACGATCAAAGGTGTTGCAGCAAGCCCAGGCACAGCAAGCGGGGTTGCCCGTGTCCTGCATGGTCCTGAAGATTTCAGTCAAATGAAACCTGGAGACGTGTTGGTCGCGCCGATCACCACTCCTGCATGGACTCCGCTTTTCGCAATGGCATCCGCTGTCGTGACCGATATAGGTGGTCCGCTATCGCATGGTTCAATCGTTGCACGCGAATATGGCATCCCTGCCGTGCTTGGCACGGGTATCGCCACGCGCCGAATTCAAGATGGTCAAACTATAACTGTGGATGGAAGCGCGGGGATGGTGGAGTTGAAGTAACAACAGGTGACTGTCATCCCTCAGATGATAGTCACCTGAACTCCGAACACATATAGAGCATTGGATTCGCAACAGGAAAGGAGTTGCATCCATGAACAAGATAACCAACTGGGTCAAAGAACATCAAGTCACAACTTTCTTCATTCTCGCCTTTGCGATCACATGGCCGTTGTTTTGGCTTATCTACTTCGTTTTTCCCGGAAACTCACTTGTTCTGGTTTTGGCTGGTGGACCGCTTGCGGTGTTCAGTCCGGCGCTTGCGGCGATGTTGATATCAGCCATCAGTGAACCCCATCCAAAACAGCAAAACGGAAAATCGCGCTGGATTGCTTTTGGGGTGTCATGGTTTATTTCCTGGCTCATCATGACCCTGTACTACTGGCAAGTAGTGAAGCTTGATCTTCAATTGGCTGCCATATTATGGGCAGTTTTCGCTCTACTGCCAGCCTGGGTTCTTTCCAGTGCTTACGCTCGAACCCCGGGAATTCGAAAACATTTCTCGTCTCTTATCAGACCCAAAGGTAATCTCATCTGGTATTTCGTGGCGCTGTTTTCGGTCCCTGCACTTCAAATTCTGGGCATAGCGGTCACACGATTGCTGGGTGGTGAGATTCAATTCTACTTGGATATGAGCAGTGGGGTTATTTTCCTTTCTCTTACATTTTTTAGTGGCTTCTTGTGCTCAGGTGGAATAAATGAGGAAAGCGGCTGGCGTGGATTTGCACTCCCTCGTCTACAGGCACATTACCCGGTCATTCTCGCAGCAGGCATCGTCTGGTTCTTCTGGGCTTTGTGGCATATCCCTTACGATATCGGTTTGGGAACTCCCTTGGAGCAGATCTTGTTCAACCGCATAGTAAACAACTTAGTCTTTTCGGTTCTTTTCGCCTGGGTATATAACCGGACAAAAGGAAGCATCCTTGCCCCGGCACTGTTCCACCCATCCATGAACACCTTCGGGGATCATTTCCCGGTCACACCAATCACACTTGGCCTTTTTGCAGCCCTTGCAATCTTTGCCATTATCTACGACAAGATGTGGAAGAAACTGCCATCTGATAATCCCGCAGTATATCCTGAGCCAACAAATGAAGTTATTGGTGTATTAAAAAATATCCGCAAAGGAGGTGGAAGGTGACAAAACTTGATAATCTCGACCAACTGTTTATTGTTTGGGCGTTCCTGTTCCAAACAGACAGTCACCTGACAAAGAAATTATAAAGGAGTTACCAATGTCAACTCGAAAATCTATTGTTAAATGTATTTTGTCAGTCCTCCTGACTTTGCTGCTGGTGGGCTGCTCAACAGGCTTGATATCTCAACTTCCCACTCCGATACCCACTTGCACCACGAAAAATACATGCAGTGGATCGTCTTCTGGGTGTACGGTATTCACTGTATCCAAGGGAGATCAGGTGTTTTTTGGCGGCAACGACGACTATATCAACCCCGATAGCTATTACTGGGTTGATCCAGGTTCTGAGGATAACTATGGTGCGATCTGGATCGGTACCCGTGATAATGTGCAGCAGGGCGTGAATGAAAAGGGTCTGGCCTATGACGCCAACGGTTTACCGCGCGTGGATACCAACCCGCATCTTGAGCGTGAGCCCGTTTCAGGCGGTTATTCCAGCTATCCGATCCAGATCCTGCATGAATGTGCGACAGTGGAGGAAGTGATCAGTTGGGTCAATACGCATCAGTGGCATTCTTATATGTGGGATCAACTTCATTTTGCAGATGCGACCGGCGACGCCGTGATCATCAGCGCTGGAGCCGACGGTGAGATTGTTTTTACCCGCAAACCGCCTGGGGATTGTTTCCTGGTATCTACTAATTTCAATGTCGCCAATCCTAGCAACACCAGTAATGACTATCCCTGCTGGCGTTATGAAAGGGCCACAAAGCAACTAAAACAGTTGGTGGATCAAGAGAGTGAGTTGACCTTTCAGGATGCAGTCAATGTATTGGATGCCGTCCATGTGGAAGCGGATACTAGTTCGACACTTGAATCAATGGTCGCCGACCTGCCCCATGGCATCGTCTATCTCTACTACTTTTACCAGTATGACAAGCCGGTTGTGTTGAACGTGATGGAGGAAATTGCCAACCCGCGTGCTGACGGGCCTTTGAGCGAATTATTTCCTGAAGAAGTACAGCAGGAGGCAGCCCGCCGTTATAAGCCCCTGTCTGCACAATCCAGAATCGCCCTTTGGTTGGTCAATCAGCTGGGAATTGGTGGTGCAATAGGAACGTTCTGCCTGACAAGTGTCTTGATGGTGGTGGCTGTGGTAATTGTCGTCCGCCGCTGGATACGCAAGCGAACTCATCAGGATCTTCCTCGCAAAAGATAAGGCTTCCACAAAGGAGGTGGATGATGACAAAGCTGGATAACCTCGACAAACTGTTCATTGTTTGGGCATTCCTGCTCCAGTTACTGCTGATCGTGCATTTTGCGATCCGCAAGCCTTTACTTGAAATTTATACGGAGAAGTATGGATGGATCATCTATGCCCTATGTATTCCAGCCGTAGTAATCAGCATTGTTCTAATGCGCGGCGGAAAAACCTGGTCATTCTGGCTGGGAGGATTCCTGTTCCTTGTCTTTGCCCTCTTTGGCTATTGGGTTGACTATGTGGCAAAAACG
The DNA here is from genome assembly GCA_036525495.1 of Anaerolineales bacterium. Classification (GTDB taxonomy): domain Bacteria; phylum Chloroflexota; class Anaerolineae; order Anaerolineales; family Villigracilaceae; genus Defluviilinea. Next base: position 2,102 of record DATDAG010000446.1, on the reverse strand, counting down.
CCATTTCGAAACCCGCTTCGATTATCGGTCGCGATTCCATATGTGTTTACATACCTGGCTACGGTAATGTTCTATTGGTGGCCGCTCGGGTTTCTTAGTCGTCCGCTGTGGTTCATCTATGCAGTATTGTTCGTCATCGCAACCATTTTAAATATCACATCACATTGACAAATCAGGAAAACAAAAAACGGAGGAAGAAATGAAAACAAAACTTTTTTATACAGGTGCCGTTTCGTTGGGCATCGCGGCGGCATTTGCTCTGCTCGACTTGACAACGATCAAGGTGTCATTCAGCGAAACATTCATGGCAAACATAACGATCTATCCCGCGACATTCTTCGCATTGCTGGGATTGCTTTTGATGTATTTCGGATTGAGACCGCTTTGGCGGAATTGAGGTGACAAACATGAAAAACAACAGCGTACAAAGAAGCATCTCTCATACAGCCCTAGTCCGGCAATCTATGCGGTCGTGTCTGACCGGATGTGGGAGAAATTGCCACCCGATCACCCAGCGGTGTACCGCGAACTGGTATTGGACGACTGAAGATAAAAAATCAATTTCAAAGTGAACCTTTTTGATGGGCATAAGGGAAGATGCAATGAAAAAGAGAACGTTCTGGATATGGGTACTTATTAGCCTGCTAGTCTTGAGCACGCCAGCTTGCTCGTTCAACTTCAACCTGGGCTCAGATGGTTTGCCTGGGCGCAAGGTGCGCGGTTCAGGGAATGTGATCAATGAGGATCGCAGTGTAAGTGAATTCAACAAGGTCGACAAGAGTGGGAGGGGAAACCTGATCATCGAGCTGGGGGATGAGGAGACTTTGCGTATCGAGGCTGAAGACAACCTGATCGAATACATTGAAACCCATGTAAGTAATCACACTTTGGAGATCAGTATCCGCGCAGATATTGATATGGAACCAACCGAGGAAATCCGCTACTACCTGACTGTGAAATCACTCGAGGCGATAACGGTCTCAGGGTTTGGCACTGTAAGCATACCCGCTTTGGAAGCGGACCGTTTCTCAGTAGACATCACCAGCTTCGGCGGTGTGATGATCGGGGACCTGGAAACGAGTTCGCTCTCTGTCGATATCAATAGTTTCGGCGGTGTGAACATCGAGAATCTGAAAGCAGAGCGGCTTTCTGTGAATATCAGCGGTGCGGGGAACCTAGTCATCCACGGTGGGCGAGTAGACAAGCAGGAAGTGAATATCAGCAGCCTCGGCGATTATGAAGCCAGCGAGCTAGCCAGCGATGATGCTGATGTTCATCTATCCAATCTGGGATCTGCAACCGTACGGGTGCGAGATCATCTGAGGATTGAAATCAGCAGTAAAGGCGCGGTTCATTACTACGGCGATCCAGAAGTGGATGCGAACGTGAGCGGTCCGGGAGAAGTCAAACAGGCAGGCAAATAAGAAGTTAACGATAAGGAGATTAAAAAAGATCAGGATTGATATGAGAAAGCTGGATGTAAAAGAAGCTACCACCTGATCTCTCAGCGGTAAATCGAGAGCCGGTTCTGGATACCCAGATGCAAATAATTGTAAGTGAAAGAAAGATGAATAATAAAATGGCTGCCAATCAAACGCGATCTGTCAAATCAATCCTGCTCCCTTTCTTGCTATGGGGACCCATATCCATGATTAAGGAAGGTGTCAACTTTCCACTTGGGATGATGACACCGGGAGGCGACGCCCAATGGATTGCCGCCCTGGGTGTGCCGCGTCCGCTCCTATTGTTGACCGGTTCATTCCTGCTGGTGGCTGGTGTCAAAACGATCAGCCCTCTTCTCCCTTTGATAGATATACAACGTGATGAGCCCTTCAAAGATAATTTTCTAATTGTTTTACTGGGGATGTGTTCATTGATCCTCATTCGATTTATCCATTCTGTCGTTGCATCCCCCGTGTCAGTCATGGAGAACCCTATCCCTTTGATCTTTTCTTTATTGCTTGCGATATTTGTAGAGCTTTCCTATAAGCCAATAAGTGGGAATATGCTCGCCGTAAAGGAAAAGACCAAACCAATTACATGGTCGGTCACTGCTTCTTCATTGGTGCTTGGCCTAAGTCTGTTCGTATTTCAATTGTTCA
>DATDAG010000445.1:0-8983 GCA_036525495.1 Anaerolineales bacterium | reverse complement strand
CGTCAGGAGCAATTTCCAGTTTGGGTCGGGGCGAATCCTTGTATTTGGCGAGCAGATCCTGGAACCAGATATCGCCATCCCTGAGTCCGCCCTCGATCCTGAATCCGCCCTTCTTCTCACGCGCCAGAGTGAACAGCACGCGCAGGACGGGAGGGAGAGTCTCTTTGAGATTTGTCACGATCATCTTTTTGATCTTGGTCTTCGGTTGCGCCTTCTTGATTGTCTCGTAGAAATTCGTCATGACGAACATGTACTCGATGCCCGCATCACTCGCCTGGTGCTCGATCTCGGGCGGGGTGTATAACGGATTGGTTGCCACCACCACGCCGCCCGCCTTAAGTATGCCGAAATACGTCATTACGAATTGCGGTGTATTTGGCATGAAGATACCCACCCGGTCACCCTTCTTCACGCCCATGTCCACCAGCGCCGCCGCGATGCTGTCTGAGACAGCGTTTATTTCCTTGAAAGAAATGACCGCGCCTTTAAAAATCGTACAGGCGCGGTCGGGATATTTTCGTGCTGCTTCCTCAAGGAAATGGAACAACGGCACTTGCGGAATTTCGAATGTCTGCGGTACCCCTTTGTCGTAACTGGCAAACCACGGTTTGTCGTTCATCACTGCCTCCTCTTTATGCATCGGATGTTTTCAGTATATACAAACAGGAATCAAAAGTCAATCAATTGGCGGATATTTTTCTCGATTGTATTCACGATCCCTTCCCCGACTTGAAACCACAGGATATTTGGATCGGACTCCTTGAACCAATTCGTCTGCCTGCGGACATACACCCGCGTAGCGCGTCTGATCTGGGCCTTAGCCTGCTCCTCGCTTATCTCGCCTTTTATCACGCTGACACATTCCCTGTACCCGATCGCGGACATCGTCGGCAGGGAGGGGGAGAAGCCTTTGTCCAATAATCTCTTTACTTCATCGACGAATCCATGTGCAAACATCATCTCAATGCGTTCATCCACGCGTTGATATAACTCAGGGCGTGGGCGAGTCATTCCAATGGTAATTAGTTGGTAGGGGGATTCCGTCTGTCCGCGTTGTTCGGAGAATTTATTGCCAGTCGTCAGAATCACTTCCAGCGCGCGAATGGTTCTTCGATAATTTCGCGGGTCGATTTTTTCAGCGGCAATGGGATCGAGACTCTTGAGCTTATCGTGTAGCCAATAAATTCCGTTTTCCTCTTTCTGCCGTTCCAATCCATCCCTCAAGGCTTTATCGGGCTTCACTTCTGGCGGAGTCCAGCCTTGAGTCACCGCGCGGATATATTGTCCAGTACCACCAACAAGGAACGGCAGTTTATTGCGTGTATGAATATCTGTGATGATCTCGGTTGCCATCTGCTGAAAAACTGCGAGGCTCAATATCTCGTCTGGGTATGCAATGTCGATCAATTGATGCGGTACACGCGCTTGCTCTTCGGGTGAGGGCTTTGCCGTGCCGATATCCATCCCGCGGTAAAACAATCGCGAATCCGCAGAGACGATCTCGCCGTTCAATCGCTCTGCCAGTTGAATGGATATTTCCGTCTTGCCGACAGCCGTAGGACCGACGATGAGGATAAGAGGAGGTTTAGACCTGACAGGTCTCTGAAGACCTGTCAGGTCTTTTGGGTTATTAGATCGCATTCTCAAAATAAGTAATCACAGGTTCTTTTCCCGGCTTCCCTTCGATCGAAATCACATCGATCTGCCAGTGATCGATCTCATGCTCTGCCGCATAATGCTCGGCGCAGGCGACCATATGCTCGCGTTTGCGCGTTGTGACGGACACTTCAGGCAAGCCCATTTTGTTCGATGTCCGTGTTTTGACTTCGACGAAGAGGATGGTATCACCTTGCTTTGCGACGATGTCAATTTCCCCATACGGCGTGCGGATATTTCTCCCGACGATCTCAAATCCTTTTTGCGTGAGATATTTGGCGGCTGTCTCTTCGCCCCATTGACCCACCTTCTGGTTATGGGTTTTCGGCACCCTTGACTGCCTTCCTCACATCTTTCAAAATCCCCTCGCTATCACATTTTGCCAGTTCATCGAACAACCGCGACACGGACTTCACCACCCCCGCGTGCTGAGCAATCTTCCGTGCCTTGCGGAAAGTTTCGATGGCAATATCCACCGTAGGGGCGGGGTCTCCCCGACCTGTATTTGCACCATCACCATTGGGCGCGGGGACCGCGCCCCTGCCCAATCGTAAATCGCAAATCGTCAACCCGCACAACGCCAACCCCTTCGCATCCAGCGCGGAATAATACTCCGCCGTCTTGGACAGGATCTCATCCGCCTGCCCTATCGCGCGGACAAAGGCTCCCCGTGCCGTGACCTCGTCCCCCTGCCGCAAAGCGATGATTCCGTGCAGGGCGCTGGCATTGTGATTGTTTTGTGGCACGTCATATTGCAACGCGGCTTCGATGGTAGTGTGGGCATTGACTAAATCATTTTGGAAAAGACAAGCCTGTGCTATTCCACAACGCCCTTCTTGCTGCACATCTGTCCGTGAGAGTTCATCTGCTATTTCAACGCCATGCGAAATGTGTTCAATCGATTTCTTATAATCTTCCAAATTCAGTAAGGCAAACCCAATATTATTGGTTATTGATGACTCTCCACTACGGTTTCCGATTTCCCGAGCAATGCTCAAGGCTTGTTTATAGAACTCGATAGCTTTGCGAGCTTTGCTTAAATTCAGGTAGCAATTTCCAAGATTGTTGAGGCTATTGCCTTCGTTACGTAGATCTCCAATCTCTTGGAAAATATTTAAAGCCTTTTCATGAAATTCGATAGCTTTATGCACATCGCCCAAATCAGCATAGGCGAGACCAAGGTTACCGAGATCCGCTGCTTCACCTTGTTTATCACTATTTTCGTTATCTATCCCAATTGCTTGGTCAAGGTATTCGATGGCTTTTCTTGGATTGCCAATTCTTCGATACGCCATACCAAGACTAGACAAATTATATCCTTTCAGCCAATTATCGATAATATACTTGGTTATTTTTTCTTGTAGAGATATTACCAAGCGATAATGCCCCCACAAGAGCAGATATTCGCTATCAAAATCTGTCAGCAAACTTGCAGCAGTATCATAATCCCCAGCGGCACAGCGCAGGTCAAATTCCGCCAGTTGTGCGGAAAGGTCTTCCAGTTTTTTCCATTCCGCGCGCGGTTTGCGGGCTTGGGTAAAGTAGTCGGCGGCGCGGGTGGTAAGGTCGTGTTGGGTGAAACCGCCATTTTCCCTCACCCCTTCCCCCTCTCCCAGCGGGAGAGGGGCTGGGGTGAGGGAAAACGCAAATTCCCTATCCACGGGATGTAAATAAAACCGTCCGCTCTCCTTGCGCGCAAAGTGCATATTCGCCAGCCGCTGTAAGATCGGCGCGCTGTCCATGGCGGGGAGGTGCGGCGCGAGCAGGTAGTCCGCGGCGGCGGGAGTCACGGGTCGGTTATAGACCACCAGCGCCGGCATTACCTTTTGCGCGTTCGTGTCCAGACGGTTGAAGGCTTCGCCAACCAGCGCCTCCACCACGTTGACGGGCGTGGGCATGGCGAGCAGTTCTTCGAGCGTTGTATAACGGTCGGAAGCTAGGATGGCAAACAGCGCTTCCAGCGCGCGTGGGAAACCCAGCGTCCGTTCGTATGCCCGCTTCAATACTTCAGGATCGGCGGAATTCAGCCCCAACTTCCCGTCCACGTCCATTTCACGTAGCATTTCGACGGCGTATTTCTGCTCCAGGCCGCTGTCGAGAGTCAACACGCGCTGCCTGCCAGGCTCGCACAGGTTCAGTCCGCGCGGGGCGACGCGCGTGGTCAGGATGACCTTCAACGCGCTGTGCGCTCCATGTAGCAGGGCGCGCAGGCATTCATCCAGTTCCGCGTCGGCAATGTCGAAGGTCTCGACGCTGATGAGCGGTTCGACGTTATCCAACAGCAGAACCACCTTCCCCGCCGTGAACTTATCCAACAGCGCGCTCATCTTGGACGCGGTGCTCGCCTGCGGATTTTTATAGACGGCGTCTAGCGCGTTCGCGACCTCGGCGGGCAGGAGTTTGCACAGGTCATAAAACAGATTGGCGAAATTGACGCGGTGACTGCCGCTCTCGCTGAGATAGACGATTCCCTCCACTTTCATGCTGCCCAGCCCATCGGGAAGTTCGCCTCCCTCCAGACCTTTGAGCAGTCTGCACACCATCGCCGTTTTCCCCACCCCTCCGCGCCCGACGATGGTCATCATCCGCTGCGAGTCGTCTTCCAGGAACTTCGCAATCTGTTCGGTTTCGACAAAGCGGTCTTGGAAGTAATTCGGCGCAATTCCTGGTGGGGGATTGATAAATTTTGTGGAAGTTTTTGAAGCAACGGGTTTTTCAGGATGCGGTTCACGTTCCAAGCCTGTTTCGATGTTCTTTTTGGTCTGTTCTTCTGCGGCTTTCGGATTTTCAACGATCTTTTGTTGGGTCGCAATCTGCTTTTCTAAATCATCAATATCGGTTTGAATACGCGGTTTGTCATTATCTCTTGCACGTCGGAGATCACGGTTGGCATCGGCAAGACGATGTTTAAGCTCATCAAGTTGACCTTCGGGTGAATCGAGATAATTAAACTGCTTGCGAAGTTTGGCAATCCCCGCTTCAAAATTGGAAGAGAAGTCAATAAATTGACGATTTCCCAAACGGAATGGCAATTCTGCAGACGTGTGCAGGCGTAGCGGGATAATGGGCTTCTTGTATTTCATCGCCCATGTCCATTCGTCCTTGCATACGGAGCCTTCGGCTGTGCTGTCTTCAGTCAAGACGCATACGAGGCACTTGCATGAACGGATGGCGGAAGGGATCTGTTCATCCCATTCACCCCCGGGCTTTAGATCGCGTTTATCAAACCAAACATTGAAATACGGGTGCCCGCCCTCGAGTTCGTCGGCGAGTTTGGTCGCGAACTCCAACGCGTCGGCTGTAGAATAACTGAGAAAACAATGATCGGTCATAGGAGGCTCCCCGTGGAGGCAAAATATTGGAAATGAACAGTGATGTGATTATAACGTACCCAAATCTTATGTCGTTGCGACCTGCGGGAAGCAATCTCCTCATCGTGTTGGAGATTGCTTCGCTCCCTACGGTCGCTCGCAATGACATAAAACTAATTCAAAAACTCTTCCAATATCGTCTTCAGGCGTTCGTCCAGCTTCGGTTTGAGCGGTTTGGTGTTTTGCGTAAGGCGGCTGTAGTGGCCAAGCATGATCTCTGTTGTGCGCTCGATGGAATATTGCTCTGATGCATCTCGAGCCGCCGCCCCGAATTTCTTGTGCAGATTTCGGTTCAAACAGAGATAGGTGAGTTTGGCTGTAAAGGAGGCGATATCCTCTTTTGCGAGCAGACCAGTTTCCCCGTCCGCGACGGAATCGCCAACTCCGGGCGAGTCGATGCCCATGATGGGGAGTCCCGTTCCCATGGCTTCGATCACTGACAGTGGATGGACTTCCGTGACGGAGGCAGTGACGAACACATCACACATCGCGAGATAAGAGGGAAGTTTATCGTAGGGAATCATCCCAAAAAAACGGATCCGGTCTTGAACACCATATTCTCCGGGAAGCGGCGTGATCTCCTCCACGTGTTCCTTCTGCCCGCCGCCAACAATGAGCAGATAGACGTTGGGGATGATCTCCGAAACACCAGCAAACCCTTGAATCAGGAATTCAAGATTCTTTTCAGGAGCGATCCGCCCCGCGTACACCAGCAGGATATCGTCATCCGTGAAACCGAATTCCGAACGGGGGACCGGTTCAGCATTGTGGAAGCGGGATAGGTCTACGCCGTTGGGAACGACTTCGATGATCCCTTCCACGCCATATCCGCGCAACACCTTTTCCATGCCGCGTGAGGGGGAGATGACCAGGTCCATTTCTTCGCAAAAATTAGGCATATACGCCTGAAGCAAGCCGTGACTGACCTCTTCAGGCATGAGCGGCAGGCGTGCTTGAGCGTAGAGGTCGAACCGGGTGTGGTTGGTAAAGATGACCGGAATGTTTGCCGGGCGGCAATAGGCCAGGGCAAGACGACCGCTCAAAAATGGATGATGTACATGGACGACATCCATGGTTTGGAGAAGTTTCTTGTGCCTGGTTTTGTAGCGCAGGGAGAGATAAAAGCCGGTGTCTGAGAGCGGCAAGCCCGGGTTTCGGATGACGCGGAGTTCGTCGTCCCTGTATTCAAGATTGCCAAAGGTGAATACATACACTTCGTGCCCTGCATTTTCAAGGGCACGTTTGTTCAAGTCAATATAGTTTGTAATGCCGCTGACGTACGGTTTGTAGGTGTCTGCCATCATGCCGATTTTCATGATTCAATCGTACAGGCGTACCAGATTAATGTCAAGACGCCTATGGTAGAATGACGCGAATAGGAGCAATTTTGGTCAAATTGATTTTGCGCGATAAAGAATATGATGTTAAGTCGGGAATGAACCTGCTTTCTGCATTGAAAAAGTGCAATATCATTCCCGAGTCTGTGATCGCGACGCGGGATGGGGAGATGATCCTTGACGATGAGATACTCAAGGAGGGCGATGTGGTGAAGTTGGTGGCAGTGATTTCGGGGGGGGCATGTCGTTGCGCCCTGCAGGAAGCGATCTCCTTGTTCAATTGGAGATTGCTTCGTCGCGACAAACGCTCCTCGCAATGACAGGAATGAAATATGAAATGTAAAAAATGCGGCGGCAAGGCCTCGGTCAACATGCGCCAGCACAAACTGGCATTGTGCAAGGAGCACTATCTCGAATGGGTTCCCGAACAGACCGAACGCTTTATCAAAAAATATGAAATGTTCACGCCCGACGAAAAGATTCTCGTCGCTGTTTCAGGCGGCAAGGATTCGCTTGCGCTGTGGGATATTCTCAATCGCCTCGGCTATCAGGCGGATGGTTTATACCTCGGACTTGGCATAGATGGTGGTATAGGCTATTCGCATGAGTCCCAGCGTCTTGCAGAAAAGTTTGCGAACGCAAACGATCTGAAATTGCATATTGTGGATATTGAAAAAGAATACGGACAATCCATCCCCGTGCTTTCGGAAATCTCCCATCGCGGACATGGCAAGCCGTGTGCGGTGTGCGGATTGGCGAAACGCCACGAGATGAACCGCATCGCGCGTGACCTGGGGTATGCTGTGCTGGCAACAGGTCACAACCTTGACGATGAAGCCGCTGTGCTCTTCGGTAACACGTTGAATTGGTCGAGCGAATATCTCTTGCGGCAGGGGCCTGTCCTGCCCGAGGCTGACGGTCTTGCGCGCAAGGTCAAGCCTTTGTGCCGATTCTACGAACGCGAGATGACGGCATATTGCATTGCGCGCGGGATCGAATATATTTATGAGGAATGTCCGTTCGCAGAGGGGTCGCAGTCCATTTATTATAAGGAACTGCTCAACCAACTTGAGACTAAACGACCCAGCGCAAAGTTGATCTTTTACCTGCGCTTCCTCGAAGCACGCAAGCGCGGCGATCTGTTCGTCCAGCAAAATAGGGAGAAGGTACATCTGCATCCCTGTTCAAAGTGCGGGCAGCCCACATCTGCGCCTGACTTGTGTTCGTTTTGCAGGATGATCGAGAAGGCAAATTTAGAGGTTGCAAACACGACTCAATGAATCCCATCGTCATCTCACAACAAACAGCAAGGCGTTTTATTTTAGGCAAACAGGGCCTCTGGCCCGGCCGCCGTTGGAAGGGGAAGAACGGGACGGCAACCGCTATACGCACGTGTGAAGCCGTGCAGCTTGATCCACTGACCGTGATCGCGCGCAGTCAGGATATTGTTCTTCACAGTCGTGTTTTGGATTACAAGCCGGAGTATCTTTATAAGGTTGCGTACGATGAACGTCAGTTCTTCGATTATGGCGGTTGGCTGGCGATGTATCCCATGTCTGATTTGCCGTACTGGCGGTATCACATGGAGCAGAGAACGAAGGACGCGTATGTGAAGCATCATGTCCCAAAGCGATACAAGGAAGTGTTGGACTTTGTGCGCTCCGAGTTGCGGACGCGCGGTCCGTTGGGGAATCGGGATTTCGATGGCAAGCGTTTAAAAAATCAGAGTTACCGCGGGCGTAAGGAAACGTCTGTGGCATTGTATGATATGTGGCTTTCAGGGGAGTTAATGATGCATCACCGTGAAGGCTTTGACCGCGTCTATGACTTCCGCGAGAACATTGCACCGAAGGAATTTGACTACATTGCGTCCAGGGAAGAGACGGAGGAGTTCTTTGCGCGCAAGACCGTCTCATTTATGGGGATGAAGCGCGAGACATTGATGCGGGGCGAGATGCGTAACTATATGCGCGAGGCATATTCTCCAGATGATATGAAGAAACTGCTGGAGCGCTGGAAAGAATCTGGGATGTTGAGGCAGGTTCAAGTCGAGGATGGACGCGACACTTATCTCATTCTGGCAGAAGATGTCAAAACGTTGGGGTTGCTTGAGAGTGGGAAAGTCCCCAAAGGATGGAATCTCAAAGAGACAACTACATTGGATGAAGTCACATTTCTTGCGCCGTTGGATATTGTCAGTGCACGCGGGCGGGCGAGGAAGTTGTTTGACTTTGATTATGTTTGGGAGGTGTATGTGCCTGCCTCGAAGCGCCGTTGGGGATATTACGTTTTGCCAATCTTGTATGGTGACGACCTGGTGGCGCGGCTCGACCCAAAACTCGACCGCACGACGATGACATTGGAGATCAAAGGCTTCTGGCACGAGGATGATGCGCCTGTGAAGGATGTTGCATTTGCCGACGCGCTGTCGAAAGGGCTAATTCGGTTTGCAAAGTTTCTGGATGCGAAAAAGGTGGATGTTTCAGTGGTGAAGCCGGTAGGATTGAGAATACATATAAAGAAGATGATCAAAGAATCATTTCGTTCTTGTTTAGCGTCTAAAGCAGGAAAACGGCATATGTGGCAGTCAAGTCGCTAGAAAGCCACCTAGCACCATCT
>DATDAG010000444.1:0-5711 GCA_036525495.1 Anaerolineales bacterium | reverse complement strand
GGGGAGAAATTCCACGGCACAGTCGCGTTGAAGAACGCCAGTGCGGAGCCTGTATTGAGCGCGTCCACCCAACTTTGAACAACCATCCGCAATTCTTGGCTTACTTCGCTGACCGTGTCCATCAGGATCAGGCTCCGCACTTTATTTGGATATTTCAATGCAAATGCCTGTGCCACTTCGCCGCCGTAGGAAATGCCTGCAACGTGAGCTTCCTCGATATTTAACGCGTCCAGCAACTCGGACAGATCGTCGGCGTGCCCTTTCATGGAGTATGGACTTTCTGGATGGTCGGATCCTCCCTGCCCACGACAGTCATATTGCAACAAACGGTAATGTTTCGATAGTGTTTTGGTCTGGTAGACCCAGCTGGTTGCCGCGTTCATGATGACTCCGTTGTTCAAGACAAGGACAGGCGCGTCTTCAGGTCCGTGGATTTCATAATAGATGTTTACGCCATTGACTTGAATCGTGGACATTTTTGTTAAGCGGCTCGGAATGCCAGCAATGTCTTCTTCGCATCACCCTCGCCGCGCTCGACGAATTCCGCTTGCAGAGGTGTGCCAATTTGGACTACCTCAGGTTTGGTGGCATCCATGCCCAACACTTGCGCGCTGATCTTGACGCCTTCATCCAACTCCACAACGCCAGCCAGATAGGGATTGTCACGCCCATAGCCTGCTTCGATCATGGCGGTTGGCGCAATGAAAATGGACGTGAACGCCGCCAGATTCGCCTTGCCACTGAACTCAATCCACGTCAATTGATCACTGTGACAGTGCGGGCAAATTGCACGCGGCGGGAGATGATCCCTGTTGCAGTCGGTGCAGTGCGATCCCATGAGCTTCTTCTCCTTCACATAGGCTTCGAACGATGCGGAAGTGAAGGGACGTTCAGCAGTAGTTGTCATTTCAGTCTCTCCTTTCGTAGACATGCACCACACAGGTCCCACCCGTGCCGCCGACATTATGGGTCAGACCCAACGGAAGATCTCGCTGGACCTGACGTTCACCAGCCTCGCCGCGCATTTGCTTGAAAATCTCAACCGCCTGTCCAACGCCCGAAGTGCCGACAGGATGCCCCTTCGATTTCAATCCACCAGATGTGTTGACCGGCTTTGCCCCGTCTCGTGCTGTTACCCGGTCTTCGGCCATGTGATAACCTGTACCTGGTTCGAAGAAGCCGATATCTTCCGTGGCTATGACTTCAGCAATCGTGAAGCAATCATGGACTTCCGCGAGACGGATGTCATCAGGTTTTACATCAGCCATCGTATAGGCCTCTTGAGAAGCACGTTTGGCAGCGCCGATCGTTGTCAGGTCTTCACGATCATGCAGAGCCACATCTGAGGCCTGCCCCGAACCGATGATGTGAAGCGGATGGTCAGTGAACTGTTTGGCAATATCCTCAGCCACCAATAAAACCGCCGTGGCTCCGTCAGTGATCGGGGAGCAATCGAATAACCTGAGCGGCCACGCGATCATCGGGTTGGCTTTGTCATCATGCAGAAAATCCATTTCGTTCTGCCAGGTCGGAACGGGCTTCCCTTTTTTCTCCGCAGATATTTTTCGCCCTTCCATCCATGCAGGGATGGTCATACCGAATTGTGCATTCGGGTTAAGCGCACCGTTTTCATGATTCTTGATGGAAACATTCATCAGATGTTCGGGCATCATCCCATATTTGTGCATGTAAGCAGAAGCAATCGCGGCATAAAACCCCGGGAAAGTAAATCCTGCAGGAATCTCATAGATCGTGTCTGCGGCGGCGGCCAGCGTGTCAGTCACCTCTGCGGTGGGAAGGTCCGTCATTTTTTCGATACCGCCCACCAGTGCGACATCATATAAACCCGATGCGATCGCCAGAATACCCTGCCGCATGGCGACCCCACTGCTTGCACAGGCATCCTCAATACGCGTGGATGGACGGTTCGCCAGCCCGATAACATCTGCCATGATGGGGGCGGTATGGCTTTGCCCTTCGAACAGGTCGCTTGAGAAGTTGCCAATATAGATGGTTTCTATGTCGTTGGGATCAAACTCCTTATCGACCGACTGGCGCATGGACTGATACGCTTCCACAAAAAGGTCGCGACTGGTCTTCTCAGGGAAAGCGCCAAACTTCGACATCCCTGCCCCAACCATTGCCACGCCTCTTCCTAATTTTTTATTGCTCATGCTTTTCTCCTGTCATCCCTCACGCTTGTAGGTTCCAGCCTTGCTCAAATCATCTGGTCGCGGACCACCCGAAACTGCGCCAAAGATCAACTTAAGAGTATTGCCTTCGACAGAGTATCTCCCAGCATATTGACCGATCATGTTCATGCTGTGTTGGGTCTGGTTCGTGTCGATCAACCCGCCTTCGCTGGTGATATACGTTCCGCTGGCTGTGATCTTTATCAATCGCGGCAGTTCGGATATATATGTTCCATCTTCCTTGAACTCAAACCATAAACCCTTCATCATCCCCTCCTGTAAAACCCATTTACCGACTATATCTGACATGATATTCTCCTTTCACTTACTCACTTGCAAATTGATCTCTTAACTCCCGTTTCAAAATCTTGCCCATGGACGAAAGTGGTAGAGCATCCATGAATATGACGCTCTTTGGCACTTTATATTTGGCAAGGTTATCCTGCATGAGTTTCATTAATTCTTCTTCTGTAGCGGATTGTCCCGGCTTCAATACAACACAGGCTTTGCCAACCTCTCCCCACTTTTCATCGGGCAGGCCGATCACTGCGCACATGTGAACGGCAGGATGTTTATAAAGCACGTTCTCGATCTCAACGGGATAGACATTCTCGCCGCCTGAGATGAACATGTCCTTTTTGCGGTCACGGACGTAGAAGTACCACTCATCGTCATACTCCACGATGTCGCCTGTGTGGAACCAACCATCTTCATCAACCACTGATTCTGAAACTTCAGGATTGTTCCAGTAACCGGAGCAGCCTGAAGGTCCCTTGAGAAGCATCTCGCCAGGTTGATTAGGGCCGAGCGGTTGGTCATTCTCATCCAGCACGCGCACGTCTATAAAGAAGTTGGGACGTCCAATACTGCCTGCCTTGCGGATGGCATCTTCGGGCGGGAGGGCGAACAATCCAGGACCATACTCGGTCATACCGAAGCCCTGCTTGAAGCGGATGCTTTTCTCCTTCGTGTAATGCTCCACAAGCGGAACGGGCAACGGCGCGCCGCCACTCGTACAAAATCGCAGGCTGCTCATATCGGCAGTTTTGAAGTTGGGCGCTTGAGTCAACATCTGATACATGGTCGGCACTGCAGCAAAAACCGTGACCTTCTCGCGTTCGATCAACTCCAACACCTGTTGAGGGTCGAATTGTTTGGTGAGGATGGTCGTATTGCCAAACACAACCTGCGATGAAACATAAGCGAACAAGCCGCCTGCATGGAAGAGTGGAAACACGCACAGGTAAATATCGTCGTGATTGAGATCGTGGATGACCGTATTCAGCACATTCCAGCACACCTGTCGATGACTGATCTGTGCGCCTTTGGGATGTCCCGTTGTACCGCCTGTGAAGAGCAGACAGGCAATATCTTCCGCTTCGAGTTTCTCGTAGGCCGCTGGCGCATCGGGCGCAGATTGGAAAGTTGCCTCGTACGGAAGTGAGCCTGCGATTCCATCACCGTCAACGTGCAGGAAAAACTTGATCTCATGCGGAGTACCGCTGATGGCTTTTGCAATCTCTGAAACAGATTCTTTGTATGCGTCTGAGTAGATGATGACTTTGGGTTGGGTATCTTCGATAATGGCAACCAACTCTCGCCAATGTAGACGCCAATTCAATGCGGTATGGATCGCACCGAGTTTGGAACAGGCATGAAACAGGTCAAGATGCTCGATACCATCCTGCGCAAGGATCGCTACGCGATCACGATAACCGACACCAACTGTATCCTTAAGCCAATTTGCCAGACGGTTAACACGCCGATTCCATTCCTTGTACGTTAAACGCAATTCGGGCGATTTGCCAGCATCAATGATCGCCATTGTGTTTGGAGAATAGATTTCACGTCGTCCGAGATAATCGCCAATATACATATCAACCTCCTACTCAAAGTCAACAGACTTCGCTTCAAAAAACTTTCGTAACGTGGGCCAGAAAATATCAGGGCGCTCCATGTATGTCATGTGACCACATTCGGGCAGTATGATCTGTTTGCTGTTCGGAAGAATTTCAGCCATCTTTGACTGCTGCCAGGGCGGGATGGCGCGGTCTTGCTCGCCGGTGAGGATCAATGTCGGCGTTATCACATTGCGATACGCGTTCGGGTCATTATCAATATTCTCAAAATATGGATTCTGCGCTTTGGTCAACCGCACGAGACAATATTTTTGATCTTTGTATCGGTCATAGAATTTGATGCGCCCCGCTTCCATCGCTTCGCCGTAGATCTTGCGTGAGATGTTTTCCCCGAACGTTTTCTCATAAAGATACTGTGTGTAGATGTCGAACACTTCATCGGTCGAATGGTAGAACCGCAGGGAGATATCCTGATACATTTGAAACAAGGTTTCACGCGTCAACAAGATTCCTGAAAGCGTAAGCGTGTGCAGACGGTCCTGATGCAGACGCCCTAACTCCGCGCCGATAAATCCGCCATAGGAAACGCCGATGGGATGGATCTTGTCCACACCCGCCGCATCCATCGCACAAACAAGATAATCGGCAAACTTGTTGATGAAATACGGTTCATCCTCCGCCGACGATTGCCCCTGTCCGAAATAATCGTACAAAAGGACATCGTAGTCCGGGTGCAGGAACGGGACTGTCCGATACCAGGACTTGGTCAGCATTGCCAGACCATTTAGGAAGACAACGACTTCCTTTTCGCCATTTCCAAAATACTCCCAGTAAATCTTACGGGTGTTGTGCTCAACATCCACAAAGCCAGATTTGGAAGGAGTTAATTCGTCTTGAGGCACGTACTATTCCTTTGCTGTCCACTTCCACACGGATGATGCCATTGTGATCCCGCCACCGCTCGCACAGAAGAGAATCACATCCCCTTTTTTGGGACCCTTACCCTGATCAATTGAATCGTCGAGAGCCATAACCACACAAGGCGAACCAGTGTACCCCCATTTATCCATGACCCAGTGAGCCTTTTCGATGGGCTGCTTAAGCAGGTCCATCATGTGTTCTATCGTGCGGAGATTCAGTTGAGTGAAGTAGAAATGATCTATATCATCAAAAGTCAACCCTGCCTTATCAAGCGCACCCTGCATCAGCTTGGGCCAATATTCGGTGTTGAACGTCTTGGGGAATTTTTTGACGAACTCCACCTTCGGCGCGCCAAACTGTGACATATTCTCGGGCGTGCAGGGACGATATGTGCCACCTGTATAAATTCCCAGCGCATCATGGAAAGAGCCGACGGCCAACAGGTTACTTCCAAGGAAGCCTTTTTCTTCGCCGACGCCCAAAATAACTGCACCAGCACCGTCGGCAAACAAGTTGGCGGTTTTCTTATCTGTGAAATCAAGGAAGCGACTCATCCCATACCCACCCGCAACGAGGACATATTTCATCGCCGGTTCGGTCATCAGGTATTTCGCGCCCTGATCGAGCGCAGTCACCCAGCCCGCGCACGCTGAGTTGACATCGTAACAAC
Organism: Anaerolineales bacterium; assembly: GCA_036525495.1. Classification (GTDB taxonomy): domain Bacteria; phylum Chloroflexota; class Anaerolineae; order Anaerolineales; family Villigracilaceae; genus Defluviilinea. Next base: position 69 of record DATDAG010000444.1, on the reverse strand, counting down.
CCGCCTTGTCTGCACCAAGTTTGGATTGGACGACAATGGATGTGCTCGGAGACAGGTAGTCAGGGGTAT
>DATDAG010000443.1:0-8829 GCA_036525495.1 Anaerolineales bacterium | reverse complement strand
TGCGGGGCAGGTAATCCTCGGGCACAATAGTTCTTGTGGGTTCATTGGATTCCTCTCGTGATTTGATAGTCGCCAGAGTTTGCCAATGAACCCTATTTTCCGCAAGACTTACGCGCCTCTACCTTTTAGTGGGGCGCTACCTCTGCTCTACGATTGGCAGGTTTTGGGGATATAATTTTGCCATCCTTCCGGGAGTTAAATGTAGATGGCATCCTCAGAAAGAAAAACGATCGGCGTATTTGCATCACAAGTGGGACGCGCCTGGGGCACACAATTCCTCGCAGGGGTAACAGATACCGCGCAGGGATTGAACGTAAATCTTGTGCATTTTATCGGAGGAAAACTTTCACCTATTCCCGGCGAGGAATCCAAAACATCCTTCGGTTTATACGATCTCGCAAAGCCCGGACAATTCGACGGTCTTCTGCTGACTGCCGATGTCGCTTATAGTGTCAGTGAAGCGGACCTGAAAACATTCCGTTCTGTTTTTGGGGATATTCCCATTGTGACGCAGTCTGTGCCGGTGGAAGGCGCAACCGTTTTTATCCCGAACAATGTGGAAGGGATGGGTAAACTTGTGCGCCACTTGATCGAGGATCACAGCTACAAGCGCATCGCGTTCATCCGCGGGCTGAAAAGGCAGATCGATTCCGAGCAACGCTTTCAGGCATACAAGGATGAACTCAAAGCGCATAATCTGCGCCTTGATGAAGACCTTGTCGTGATCGGCGATTTCACACAGGAAAGCGGACGCGAGGCGATCCGCATTCTGCTGGATGAGCGCAAACTGCGCTTCCAGGCTGTGGTGGCGGCGAACGACCGCATGGCATTCGGCGCATTGGAGGCACTTCAACAGCGCGGCGTTCACGTGCCGGACGATGTGGCTGTGACCGGTTTCGACGATCTGCGCGAAGCCCAGACCATGGGCGCGCCGCTGACCACGGTGCGGCAGTCATATTACACGGCGGGTAAGAACGCGTTACAGATGTTGCTCAAACGCATCAACGGCGATACCGTTCAAAGACAGGTGCTGACCCCCACGCAAGTGCTCATACGCTGGTCGTGCGGATGCCTGCCGGAGAATGTCCGTCAGGCGGCGGTTGCCCCGCGCGATGTCGCCAAGACCGGCAAATTGGAGAACAAACGCGAAGCCGCCATGCGCGCGCTTTTGAATTCAGCTGGTATCACGGAACAGGACCCCGCCATCCCGCAATACAAGGACACTTTCGGGCGCGTCTGGGATGCCTTCCTGTTGACCTTGAACGAAAAGACCACAAGTGATGAGTTCTTGAAGACGGTTAACGCCATGATCGAACTCATGCAAAATCAAAATATCCCTCCTTCCGTGTGGCACAACGTCATTTCCATGCTGCGACGATACGCGTTGAGCGGCATCACCAGCCACACGGTCATGTTGCAGGCGGAGAACCTCTTCCAGCAGGCGCGTTTGCTGGCAGGCGAACTGTCGCAACGCTGGCAAGCTTACCAGAAACTGGCTCTGGAACAGCAGGAAAACCTGTTGCAGGGATTCAGTTTCTCCATGGCGCCTGCCATGAGCATCGACGAGATCGGCAAGGCAATATCTGAACATTTCCCATCCATGGGCATTGGGCGCTGGTACGTAATGTTCTACAGCGATGTGAGTTCGCCGCAATCCATCTCTGCGCCGACGCCCGAGAGTTATAAATTATTGGTCCAATACGAGGACGCGAAATTCGAGATCCCCACCAGGCAGGCATCCATTGGCACCGGTCAACTTGTGCCGCGCGGTAAAACTCCAGAAAACCGCCGCTACACAGCCATTGTCATGCCGTTGACACTGGCAAAGAACCGCTTCGGTTTCATGTGGGTTGAAATGGGACCGGACGATTGGGAGATCTACGTCCGTATACGGAACCTGGTCAGCAGTGCCTTGCTCCGCACGATGCTTGTCTCGCAGAGGGAACAGGCGCAAAAGGAAGTGGAACGCCTGTTGACAGAGGTGCAGGAACGGGCACAGGAACTGGCAATCGCCAAGGATTTTGCCGATAGTATCGCGGCGGAGAATGCCAGCCTGTACTCCGGCGAACAGGGACGGCGTCAGGCGGCTGAAGCGCTGACCAAAGCCTCGCGCCAACTGTCGTCGTTGTCCACTGAGGAGGAAGTCCCGCAACAGATCGTCGAGCAGTTAATGCAGATGGTGCCGGTGGCCCGCTGTGCGCTGTTCCTGGAAGATGTCAACGGTGTGCCGCGATTGCGCGGTCATCTGGGCTTCCCGCAATATGTACCAGTGGAGGATCTAAGTTACGAGATACACGGCACGAACGTCTATCACACCATCGCCCAGCAAGCCGAACCGCTGGTGATTGGCGATATAAAAAACATGAAGGACTGGAGCCAGTCCGAATGGCTTCCCACAGACGGTTCCTGGGTGGGCGTTCCTCTTTATTCGAAGAACAGAGTGACAGGCATGTTGACATTGAGCCGCGAAAGAGCCGGCGCATTCATCCAGGACGATATCCTGTTAGCCAGTACGTTCGCCATCCAGGCGTCCATCGCGCTCGACAACGCCCGCTTATACGACGACCTGAACCGCTTCAACCAGATGCTGGAACGCATGGTTGAACAACGCGTGGATGAACTGAACAAGGCGATCACCCGTCTCGAAAAACTCGACAAGAACAAAAGCGACTTCATCCAGGTGGCGGCGCACGAACTACGCACACCGCTGACAGTCATCAAGGGCTACATGGGCATGATCAAATCCGCCAAAGCCATACAGGAGAACGAGTCACTCACCCTGGCAATGGACGGCGTCTTGCAAGGCACCGACCGCCTTCATCAGGTTGTCAACAGCATGTTGGATGTGGCGCGTCTCGAAAGCCAGGTGCTCTCCCCTCACCTGGAAAATGTGACTCTGGGACCGATCCTGCGACTCCTCCAAAAGGATTACGCGGGAGATTTGAAAGCACGTCAATTGACGCTCGAACTTGATCCAAACATCAATGACATTCCTAACATCCGGGCAGATTCCGAACTCCTGCAAAAGGCATTGGACAATGTCGTCGGCAATGCCATCAAATTCACCCCTGATAGCGGCTCGATCCATATCAGCGCGGAGATCGTCAAAGGGGAACGCGGAAACGTATGCGAGATTCGCGTGAAGGACAGCGGTATCGGCATCGACGCCACAGACAAGGAAATGATTTTCGAAAAGCTGTATCAGGTCCGCAAGGTAGAACTGCACTCCTCAGGCAGGACAAAATTCAAGGGCGGTGGACCAGGTTTGGGGCTTGCGATTGCAGCAGGAATCGTCAAGGCACACAATGGAAAGATCTGGGTGGAAAGCGAAGGCCAGGACGAAAAGAACCTGCCGGGCAGCACATTCTATATTCACATCCCGCTGGCAAAATAAAGTTTTTTTCAAGCAACGAATCGAAAGGACGGGCATACGCCCGTCCTTTCTTTATCAAAAACCCATTCGAGAGGAGAATGTTTATTGAGGCGGGAGAAGAACCGCATCAATAACGTGGATCACACCGTTGGATGCTTCGATATCGGTGATGATGACCTGTATGGTGTCGTTCAGGAAAACGTTGCCATCCTTGATCGTGATGGTGATGTCCTTGCCCAGAACTGTCGGGGCGCTGGAGAGACCGGTCACATCAGAAGCCATAACCTTGCCTGAGACCACGTGGTATAGCAGGATGTCGGTCAAAGCCTGTTTGTTATCGGGCAGGAGCAGACTGTCGAGCGTACCTGCGGGCAGGGCGGCGAAAGCATCATCCGTGGGGGCGAAGACCGTGAACGGACCTTCGCTTTTGAGCGTGTCAACCAATTCGGCAGCTGTCACTGCGGCGACGAGGGTGTTGAAGCGGCCGTCGGCAACTGCTATATCAACGATGGTCTTATCCATCATGGCCTCTTCAGCCGGCGGCAGAATGACGGAGTCAATCACGTGGATGGTGCCGTTGGATGTCTCGATGTCGGTGATGATCACTTCAGCATCGTTGATGAAGACTTTTCCACCTTCGACCTTGATGGCGAAATCCTTGCCGAGTACGGTGGTGGCGCTGTCAAGGTTGACCACATCGGACGCCATCACGTTGCCGGAGACCACATGGTAGAGCAGGATGTCGGTCAGAGCCTGTTTGTTCTCAGGCAGGAGCAGATTGTCCAGCGTGCCTGCGGGCAGTTTGGCAAAGGCATCATCAGTGAGGGCGAAGACGGTGAACGGACCTTCGCCCTTGAGGGTGTCAACCAGTTCGGCGGCTTGCACGGCAGCAACCAGCGTCTGGAAGCGGCCATCGGCGACGGCGGTGTCAACGATATCCTTGAGGTTCACCTCCGCCGGTTCGGGTGTGGCGGTGGGTTCCGGTTGCGCGACAGGCTCGGCGGGAGCATCGGTGGGGGTGGCGGCGGGCGCACAGGCGGCGATTACCAGGGCGGTGGCGGTCAACAACATGGCGATAACACTAAAACGTGGCTCATGTTCAGGACGAGTGATTGGGTAAAATATGAGGCATGGATTTTCCAATCACAGAACTAATGGATCGCGAGGCCTGTCTAGAATGGCTAGAAGAATATTTCCATCCAGATGGGTTGAAATGTCCACATTGCCGAGCCGAACGCGACCAAGCCAACTGGTTTCGCAAAACAAAGAAGAGTGACTTGGATGTGTATCGGTGCAAAGTATGTCGAGGCATATACAACCTGTACAGCGGAACAGTGTTCGAAGGCAGATATTTTACGCCAGAGCAAACTGTTCTGTTCCTTCGAGAAGTGCTACAAGGCAAATCTTCAGCGAAAATAGCACGTGAGCTGAAGATCAGCCGTACAACAGCTACAGAAGTGCGGCATTTGCTGCAAGCCAATGCAGAACGCGAACAAACGAGCGAACCCTTGAGCGATCTGGAAGTCGAAACCGACGAAATGTTCCAGAACGCTGGGGAAAAAAGGAGAGTGGCACGCTGATCTACACGACCCACCCCGATGTAGAGCCAACAAAAGGCGTGGGCGCGGCACATACGAGAATGATCGTCCGCCAATCTGTGCCGTGATTGGCCGAGAAACGCGCCAGGTGCGTATTCGTGTGATGAAGAATACCCAGGGCAAGACACTCTGCCCTTTTGTAGAGCGCTTCACTCAAGCGCAAGCCACGCTCTACACCGATGAATACGATAGCTACAATCGCCTGAAGCGAATACGCCACACCGTGTGTCACGGAAATAACGAATGGGCGCGCGATGACGATGGAGATGGTGTCCGTGAAGTGCACGTCAATTCCAATCAAGGCGGTTGGACTGGTTTGCGCAATTTCCTCCGCCCATACCGAGGAGTGCACAAAGCTTATTTGTCTGGCTATGTTGCTATCCATGAGCTAGCAGTCAATCATAAGCAGGTTTCACCTGCTATCGTTTCTGCCTTAGTTCGTCTGCACTAGTGCTAATCATGAGCCAAAACAATTTAGACAAAAAAACAACCCCTCCAGAGAGGGGTTGTTGCATGGAACCAAAAGAACCGATTTTTTATATGTGGATTGCCTGTCCCTCTGCCCCGTGCGCCGCTTCCATCAACACTTCCGAAAGCGTCGGGTGCGCATGGACATTGCGGGCGATCTCGTGCGGAGTCAACTCCATCAGATGCGCGAGCGTGAGTTCGGGCAGCAACTCGGTCACTTCGGGACCGATCATGTGCGCGCCCAGTATCTCGCCATATTTCTCATCCACAACGATCTTCGCAAAGCCCGCGTAATCGCCCATTCCCAGCGCCTTGCCGTTCGCTTGGAACGGAAAACGCCCCACCTTGATGTTGTAACCGCGTTCCTTTGCCTGCGCTTCCGTCAACCCAAACGAGGCGACTTGAGGGTGACAATACGTGGCACGCGGCATCATTTCATAGTCGAGTGTGATGGTTTCGGCGCCTGCGATATTCTCCGCACAGATGATCCCCATCGCCGAGCCGACATGCGCCAGCATTAGTTTGCCCGTCACATCGCCAATCGCCCAAATACCCGGGACGTTCGTCTGCATCTTCTCATTGACTTCAACAAAGCCCCGGTCACTGATCTGAACGCCAACCTCTTCGAGTCCAAGTCCCTGTGAGTTGGGACGGAACCCGATCGCGACCAATGCCTGGCCTGCTTCTAAAACCGTTTCCATTCCCTCCGCTGAAACCTTTACTTTCACTCCCCTCTTGGTCGCTTCCACAGATTCGACTTTATGCCCGGTCAAAGACTTGATGCCGCGCTTTTTGAACTCCTTCTCCAGTTCCTTCGAGATCTCTTCATCTTCCAATGGCACGACACGCGACAACATCTCAACGATGGTCACGTCCACACCGTAGGAATTCCACACTGTCGAGAACTCAACGCCGATCGCTCCGGAACCGATCACCACGACAGACTTTGGTAATTTGTCCTGCACAATTGCTTCGAGATACGTGACAACCTTCTCGCCATCCACTTTCCATGCACCGGGTACAGCCGCACTCGCGCCCGTTGCAACGATAGTATTCTTCGCCTTGAGCTCAGTGACCTTGCCATCCTTATCTGTAACAGCAAGCGTATCCTTCGCTTTGAACTTCGCTTCACCCATAAAGACCGCGATATTGTTTTTCCGCATCAGGAAACCAACGCCCTTTGTCAAACGATCCGAATTCTGGCGCGAGCGTTTGACAGCAACGCCGTAATCCAGTTTCAGATTCTCGAACGAGAAACCGAAATCCTTGCCGCGTTCCCGCAACGTGTGCGCCACTTCCGCATTTTTCAACAACGACTTCGACGGTATGCACCCCACATTCAGACACACACCGCCCAACCATTGCTTGTCAACGATCGCCACCTTCTGCTTCAGTTGTGCGGCACGGATCGCGGCAACGTATCCCGCAGGTCCTGCACCGATCACAACCACATCAAAATCTTCTGCCATGAGTTCTCCTTTTATTCGTCATTGCGAGCTGCAGGCGAAGCAATCCCTGCGTTCCCGATAACGCCATTTTTGACAATTGTACTACTCTCTACTTTCCACTTTCCACTTTCCATTCTCTGGCCTTACAACCACCGCCTCACGCGTGACTTGAAACTAGTGTATTCGTCCCCGAACTTTTTCTCAAGATAAGCCTCTTCATACTGAATAACGAGCTCATTGAAACTAATGACCAATAAAGGCGCAAAGAACAGCCCCCAGTATGTACCTGTATATAGCGGGAATCCGATCAGCATCAAGACAAAGCCAAGATAGATCGGGTTGCGCGAAAAACGAAAAACTCCCGATGTGACAATACTGGTCACCGAACCATGCGGATTAAGTGTCGTGCGTGATTTTCCAAATTCCCAAACGACACCAAACCCCAGCATAATTCCGATCACCACCAAAGTAATGCCAATGTTTCGTAAAACATCGGGAACAACGAGCGAAATGGGAATATACCTTTTCACCAGATACACGATCACCAGATAGATCAGCGCGAGAACTGGCGGATGAATTTTTACTTCTGCATGGTCTTTATGCGCAGCCATCAAACCAATCTCCAATCCATCGACTTGCTCAAGACAAGTCTCTAATTCTCAAGTCTCTGCTCTTTTACGCCCAATTTTCCAGCGTCTCCTTGACCATCGCCAAAAACCAATCCGCAGACGCGCCATCAAGGATGCGATGATCGAACACAAATGACAGATACACCATCGGGCGGACGGCGATCGCATCACCTTCGGTCACGACAACACGCTTCTGCATTGCGCCCACGCCAAGGATTCCGCATTGCGGTTGGTTGATGACAGGGAACGCAAATAACGATCCGCTGACGCCGTGATTGGTTAGCGTAAACGTCCCGCCTTTTACATCGTCAGGCTGAAGTTTCTTCGAGCGTGCACGATTTGCCAGATCATTGACGGAACGTGCCATCGCCAGAAGCGACAGGTCATCTGCATTCTTGATGACAGGCACGATCAAACCATCTTCGCCAAGCGAGGTCGCCATCCCCAGATTAACGGCTTTATGCATCAACACGCCTTCATCCGACCACGACGAATTGACAATGGGGTAGTGCTTCAATCCTGCAACAATGGACATCATGAAATACGCCGTGAACGTCAGATTGACCCCGTCACGCGCAAAAATCTCCTTGTTCACGGCGCGGTGCTTCGCCACCTTGGTCATGTCCGCTTCCATCACGGTCAACACATGTGGTGATGTGTGCTTGGACATGACCATGTGTTCCGCGATCTGTTTCCTTATTGTTGTGTGCTTGACCAAACTTCCAGGTTGAAGGTTTGAAGGTTGAAATATTGGAGCCTGTGCCTTTTGACCTGCAACCTGTGACCTTGAACCTTCAACATAGCTCAATACATCATTCTTCGTGATCCGCCCATTCAACCCCGTCCCAATCACATTCTGCAGATTGACTTCATGCTCCGCCGCGATCTTCGCAACGACAGGAGAGATAAAGCCAAGTTCTTTGTTGGCAGTTGGCGATTGATAGTTGACTGTTGACTGTTGAGTTGCAGGTTCCGCCTTAACCGTCACTGGTTTCTCACTATCAACCAACGGCTGTCCACTGTCAACCGCCTCCCCAGGCTTCCCGATGAACGCAAGTATCTCCCCCACCTTCGCAGGGACTCCCTCCTCCGCCATGATCTTCAACACCGTCCCCGATGCGGGTGCAGGAATTTCTGTGTCTACCTTGTCAGTATTCACTTCAAGAAGCGGCTCGAGTTCATTAATAGTATCGCCTTCTTTTTTCAGCCACTTGATGATTGTTACTTCTTCAACCCCTTCGCCAAGTAATGGGACAAGCACTTTTGTTGCCATAAATTCTCTCCAGTTGATAGTTGGATGTTGACGGTTGACA
>DATDAG010000442.1:0-3954 GCA_036525495.1 Anaerolineales bacterium | reverse complement strand
TGCCCAACGGTGAAGACCTCGTGGCAGTGGTTGTTGGCGCACGTTTTAAAGGCGGTGTAGTTTTTGGGGAACGGTTTGAATTTGCAGTGACAGTGGCAGAATAAAACGTCAGATTTGATAAAGTTCGTAAACAGGAACAGCCGTCCCTTATGAGAGAGGCGGCTGTTTTGTTCTTCGTTTGCGTTCCACTCTGCTCAGAACGAATTGATCTATGATGCGCGCGCGAAAGCCGTCGCAAGCAGGATCAGGATGGAGAGTCCGAAATTGATGCGCAGGAGCAAAGTTTCACGCTTTTGCAGTTGGACGACCTTTTCTTCATTCGCTTTTTTCTTGTTCATCAAAATCCTGCGGATGGCAGGGATGACCTCCCAGGTCTGGATGGCGCTGGCAACTACCATGAAGATACCGAGGATGTGCTTGACGAGGATCGAAAGCGACCATTGTGTGCTGGTGGAGATGAAGCCATCGTAATGCGGGTTGACGCTCATTTGGAATAGTCCGGTCAGGAGCAGGAGGCTCATGCAGAACCATGCGATGGGTTCAAGCCGCTTTTGCATTGCATCGATGAGCGCAAGATGGTCGACAGGTTTGAGCGTCTTGCTCGCGGCAGGCAGAAAGAGTATGGAAGTGGCAACAATCGAGCCGATCCACGCGACAGTGGCAAGCAGGTGAAGCCAGTAAGTTACAGCCAGTGCCCAGGTGGGGGGAGGTGTCATGGAGTAGGTACGGGAGTATCGGTTGGCAGGGCTGGTTGTGTGTTTGTCGGGGAGACAACTATATCCGGCGTTGGGCTGAACAATAACGACGGATCGGGTGTTGCAGTTGGCGGGAAGCAGATCAGAACTGCCTGGTCATAATTGTCTTGTGCGACCCTATCCAGCGGAGCGATTGTTTGTGCATTCTGGTATTGGATGAGGGCCTCACCTTCCTCACAGAGTTTATCGCGCCCGAACAGGTCATCGCCATAACGCATGGAGGCGAACCAATAACGCTCAGACGCGGTCATGGTGCCGTCCCACAAATTGCCCCAATTTCGGGCTTGAGTGAAATAGAAGACGGTTCGCTCCCAATCCAATTCCCAGAAGGACGCGCCGATGAGGTACACGCGTGCGCCTTCACGGATGCCGTTCGCGTTATTGTCCAGTGGACCGAAACGTTCGGCAAGTGTGATGTAGTAAATGCCGCCTTCGAGGTTGCCATGTCTTGTAATGAGTTCGTATCCGTTATTGTGCAGGGCAAAGTAATACATGCCGTCCACTTGTGACGTCTGATAGGAAGGGTCGAGTTTCCGCAGTTCGTCGAGCGCACCCAGTGCGCCGGGCCAGTCCTGCGCGGCGATCAGTTGCTGCGCGCGGGCATATGCCTGCTCGGCTCCGCTGAAATCAGGCGTGGGAGTCAGCGATGGTGTCGCCGTGGGCGGGACGTAATTTTCCTGAAGGTTGATCTGCACCAGTACATCAGTCAATTTTTCCTGCGCGCCGGGGAAGGACGGGTCTTTCTCGAGGATGAATTCGAGCCGCTGTTTTGCGATCTCGTAACGACCGAACTCATAATCCACAAGAGCAAATTGGAATTGTTCACCGAGTTGTTCCATCAAAACAGAGGATTGTGTATTCTTGCGGATCGAGATCCCCGATTGATAACCGGCGAAAAGCCCCAAGCCAAGCAGGGCAACCAAAATAAGCGCGTTGAATAATAACTTGCGTCCGCGTTTGGGTTTGGATGCCGGCTTGTTAGCAGGTTTGCTCGGTTGTGTGCTGTCTGTATTGTTATTCTGTTCAATCATGGGCGGTATTATATCAGTCCTTATTTTTACAGTTTTAAGAGCAATTTAATCTCAGACCAGATGATCGGGATGCAGGCGAGCCCACCGACGACCATGCCCAGCAAAGCGGTCAATAGAGCGGATCCGGGAACGATCACTGCCAAGCTGTAGGCTGTTACGCCTCCGATCAGCGCTGCGACCACGCCTTTGCCGACCGCGCTCCACACGACGATGGGTTCACGCATCCGTTTGCTCAGCCAGCCAAAGAGGATGACAGCCTCGACCAATAACGCGATCTCCGCGAGCGCAATGATCGGCGCACCGATTTGCCTAAAGAGTGTGATGCCTGCAATGCCAACTGCAATGAAAATGGCAAGGCGGATGAGAACGGAATAAAGTGGGAACATCGGCTCTTTTCGTGCGTAGAAGGAACGGGCGGCGATCTCCTGAATGGCGTAGCCTGTCAACGTAAGGAGGTATGCGCGTGTCGTCAATGTGATGAGGGGAATTAATTCGGGGTCGGGGTAGAGAAATGCTACAAAGGGATTTATCCCAGCCGCCATTACTGCTGCAACGGGTATCGTCAATGCTAGTATTCCACGAAGGGCTGTTTCGATCTTATTTCGGAAACCGCTCCAATCCTTGTTGGTCGCAAGTTCGGCTAGAGTCGGTAACATTGCGGTTGCAATCGAAGTTCCTAATAGAGTTTCGGGTACTTGCATGATCATCCACCCATTTGCCAGTGCAGTGATAGCGCCTTCACGATCCAGGAATGATGCAAGCATGTCACGAAGTATTACAATCGATTGGATTCCTCCCATCGTCAGCAGGCGGGGGGCAAGGAGTTTAAGCGCTTCGACCAAGCCTGTGTTTCGCAGATCAAGACCTGGCGACCATTTGAATCCATACTTGATCAAAGCTGGTGTTTGAATTGCAAGGTGCAATGCAGCTCCAAGGATGACGCCATAAACAAGACCATGGATACCAAAGCGCGGCACGAAGGCCAGAGCGCCAAAAATCTGTCCGACATTGTACATGGTTGGGGCTATTGCAGGTGTAAGAAAATGTTGATTGGCTTGCAGGCTGGCCATCACAAGGCCGCTGATTTAAAAGATCATCGTGCTGATTAGGTTCAACCTCATTAACTCTGCAACCAGTATCCGTTGTTCTGATGTAAAACCAGGGACGATAACGGTATCAACAAGCTGTTGCGCGAAGATGAAGACCACGATGGCAACGGATCCGGTAACGATGAAAGCAAGATTTGCAACTCGCGAAAATAAATCCCACGCGGCTTCGCGTCCCTTGGTGGATAAATATTCCCTGATCAACGGAATGAACGCCATTGCCAGTGCGCCGCCGGAGATCAACGCGAATAGCACATCCGGCACATTATTGGCGGAATTAAATACATCCAACAATCCAATTTCATCAGTGTAAATACGAAATATTATGCTTACACGGGCAAATGCTAGTAGCTTGTCAATAAAAAAGAAGAACGCGATGAGAATGGAAGTGCGTGCGAGGAAGGATAATTTACTCATGATTGGTTGGGGACTGGCGGCTGGGTTTCCACGCCAGGCAGTTTGTCAGCCAGCAGGTGAATCTTGTGTATGAGAATTGGGAAACATTGCGCACAAACATATTTCGTTTCCCCTTTGAACGTCATGTTCATTAGCGGGACTTGTTCATCTGTGCGGTTACAGTTCAAGCAAGTGAGTTCGGTCATGAGTTGCTCCAGAGATGCGAATGGGCGAAGTTTACCACGATAAAAACGCCTCGAAACCCATTTTGGTTCCGAGGCGTTTTGCAGGCTTCCGAGAACTTATAGTCAGGGGATCAACAACACCTTTCCCTTCGATCTGCGGTCCTCCATATAGCGATGTGCTTCTGCAACTTTGGCAAGCGGAAAAGTCTGATCGATGCGTACCTTCAATTTGCCTTTTGCCATCCACTTAAACAGGTCGTTGACCCTCCCCATCAATTCCTCACGGTTTGCAGTGTAATGCCCAAGGGTGGGACGGGTTAAGAATAATGATCCTTTGGGATTCAGAATCTGCGGGTCGATCTGAGGCGCTGATCCTGACGATTGACCGAAAAGCACCATATATCCGCGCCGCTGAAGGATATTAAGCCCCTTTTCAAAAGTATCCTTGCCAACCGAGTCATAGACCACATCAACGCCTTTG
>DATDAG010000441.1:0-7178 GCA_036525495.1 Anaerolineales bacterium | reverse complement strand
TGGAAGGAACTTGAGATCCTCGGGAACTACCCCCAGGAAAATTACTGGCTTGTGAAATCAGACCAAAGCCCAAACGGTGAATGCTGGTTGTGGGGTGAATACGTGGAAATATCCGGCAGTTACTGGGTCGTTTCAAGTGTGACACCGCCACCCACAGCTACCAAAGCCCCGCCGCCTGCACCGTCCATTCAGAAGTGGGAATTCAGTTGCAATGTCGGGCAGGTGACGGTTACCATCCAATGGACGGACAGGGCAGTTGACGAGAGCGGCTACCGAGTCATTCGGGACGACAAGGTTGTTGCGGAACTGCCGGCAGATTCCAAATCGTATGCCGAGACCATTTCCTATGCTTCAGGCGATAAATTTGTTTATTTTATCGAGGTTTATAACACAACGGGTCCAGTTCGCAGTACGCCAATGCAATTCTCGTGCCCGTAGATTTCAATGTCATTGCGAGACCCCGATAGGGGTCGAAGCAATCTCCAGATTGTGTGAGCATTGTCTCGCAATGACGGGATTATTTCAAAAAAGGACTTGCAGAAAATTGCAAGTCCTTTCGGTTTACGCTTCGAGCGCTTCCTTTGCCTTCTTGGTCACTTTGCCGCGCTCATCCGTGTTGAGAATGCGCTTGCGGATGCGATACGACTCAGGCGTGACCTCGAGCAATTCATCGTCAGCCAGGTATTCGATTGCCTCGTCGAGAGACATTTGCCGGGGCGGTGTGAGGCGGATTTCCATGTCGCCGCGCGAGGCGCGCACGTTCGTCAAATGCTTCTTCTTGCAAACGTTGATCGGCAGGTCGATCGCGCGCGCGTTCTCACCGATCACCATGCCTTCATACACTTCCACGCCGGGTCCCACGAACAGCATCCCGCGCTCCTCCGCAGATTTCAGGGCGTAGGCAGTGGTCGTCCCCGCCTCCCACGCCACGATCGAACCAGATTGGCGCGTGTTCATCGCGCCCGCCATTTCATCATAACCATAGAAAATGGTGTGCATGACGCCCGCACCGCGCGTGGATGTGAGGAACTGATAACGGAAACCGAGCAAGCCGCGCGTGGGGACGATAAAGACCATGCGTGTCGTGCCCTGACCTGAATCCTGCATGTCCATCATTTTGCCGCGCCGCATCCCGAGCATTTCCACCACAACGCCAACGGTCTCATTGCTGGTCTCGATATGGACCTCTTCATAAGGTTCAAGGATCGCGCCGTCATCTGCTTTGTGGAAGATGACCTCGGGACGCGAGACCTGGAACTCGTACCCCTCACGACGCATCGTTTCGATGAGAATACCGAGGTGCAACTCGCCGCGTCCAGAGACCAAAAAGTTCTCCGCGGATTCGGTCTCCTGCACGCGCAATGCGACGTTCGTCCGTAACTCATCGAAGAGGCGTTCACGCAGTCTGCGGGAGGTGCCATACTTCCCCTCCCTGCCTGAGAACGGAGAAGTGTTCACCCCAAATGTCATACGGACGGTGGGTTCCTCCACTTTGATGGTTGGCAATGCCGCAGGCTCATTCGGGTCGGCAAGTGTTTCACCGATGCCGATCTCTTCAAGACCTGCAAGCGAGACAATATCACCCGCAGAGGCTGATTCAATTTCGACTTTGTTCAAGCCCTGAAAGGTATAAAGATACTTGGCTGATTCGGGAAGTGTACGTCCATCCACAGTCATGCGCGCAAGTCTCTGCCCCGCCTTGATCGTACCCGAGAAAACACGCCCGATGGCAGTCACGCCACGGTAATCGTCATATCCAAGCATGGTGACAAGTAATTGAAGCGGTGCTTCCGCGTCCACTTTGGGGGCAGGGATATGCTTGAGGATGGTATCGAACAAACAGGCAAAATCAGGGTCGAGGTCCGGGGTGAGACCGGCTCTTCCGGTGGTCGCCTGGGCATAGATAACTGGAAAATCCGCCTGCTCTTCGCTGGCGCCCAGTTCGATGAAGAGGTCAAATGTTTCGTTGAGAACGCGCACAGGTTCGGCGTCCTTGCGGTCGATCTTGTTGATGACGACGATGGCTTTATGACCCATCGAGAGGGCTTTCTTGAGCACAAAACGGGTCTGCGGCATGGGACCTTCCGCCGCGTCGACGAGCAGGAGCACGCCATCCACCATGTTCATGACGCGCTCGACCTCACCGCCAAAGTCGGCGTGACCGGGCGTATCCACGATGTTGATCTTGATCGTGTTTCCGGTTGCAGGGTCAGGAACGGTGATGGCAGTATTCTTGGCAAGGATGGTAATGCCGCGTTCGCGTTCGAGGTCGTTGGAATCCATCACACGCTCAGCCACCTGCTGGTTCTCGCGGAAGGTGTGCGACTGGCGCAGGAGACCATCCACTAGGGTGGTCTTGCCGTGGTCAACGTGGGCGATGATGGCGATGTTTCGGAGATCGGTTCGTTCGGTAATCATAATTTTCCTTGTTACCCCTCACCCCGTCCTTCGGACTCCCCTCTCCCGATGGGAGAGGGGATGGGGGTGAGGGATTTTTACACACAAAAACCCCCGGCGGGGAGGCCGAGGGTTTATTCTTGAAAATACAACGGGTCGGCTTGCGGACGGTATTTTATCAGATGGATACCGATTGAGGAAGGGCGTTATTCGGCATCCATCGCGCAACGGAAGCCGAGATTATATCCAGGCCTTGGATATGTATCGCGATAAACAGGATTCGAATAGTAATCCCCACCACCCCACGAACTACCCCGCACTACTCGACGACCATCTTCCAATAAATCTTCACGTCCATCCGTAGAACTGTAAGGATAGGATTTAGCCAAACTGCTTACCCATTCCGACACATTGCCAGCCATATCTAACGCGCCATATGGACTGGCTCCTGCCAAAAATTGGCCAACGGGAGCAGGTTTTGTATAGCCGTTACAACTAAAAACTCCATTGCCGCATACAAATTCATTCCCCCACGGAAAATCATACTTTTGTTTTTCTAAATCATTCCAACTAGCGGCTTTTTCCCATTCAGCCTCGGTTGGCAAACGCCTTTCAGCCCAAGTACAATACGCAAGAGCATCATCCCATGAAATATGAACAACAGGATTGTCCTCTACGTTGCTACTTCCAGCTCCATAAGGATGCATCCAATCTGCTCCTTCATAAATTCGTCCAAGTACATTTGAACTTCCTGTTTCTTCTGCTTTTGTTAGATAGCCGGTATCTTCAACAAATTGAGCAAACATTGCATTTGTTATCTCAACTTGATCGATCCAATATTTGTCCAAAACAACAATATGGCGGGGCTCTGAATTATATCTATCATCCGAACCCATTGCGAATTGCCCTGCTGGGACATACACCATTACCATTCCATCTATAGAAGAAACCAAGGTGCTACCGATACCAAGTGCTTCTGGTGAGCTATTTTCATTTGGAGTAGGTGTGGGATAAGGAATACCCAAAACTTGCCCAATAAACAAAGAATTGCAATCAAGCTCTTGATTTACATCTTTAATACTCTGTAGCGAAACATCAAATTGGATTGCAATACTGAGACAAGAATCCCCCCCTACCACATTATAGGTAAATGATGGAAAAATGGTTGGTGTTTGACTGGGAGTCGACTTCTCAAAAACATCAGTACTTGTTGCGCTATTTGTAACTTTAGGAGCAAGTGTGTCAACAAAAGTGTCTGTAGCACTTCCAATGGCTAATGTTTGGTTAACCTCACTACTGGCTTTTTGATTTAAAGAATTGATTCCAATAATACCTAAAGCCATTAATAGCAGGACCCCGATGGCCAACACGTATCTCCGTAGATTAGCATTCTTGATCCAGCTTGAAAATCTATCGACAATTACTTTCCGTCTTGAAGAAAAGAAAACCGAAAAATCCTTGTCTCGAGATCCTTTTTGTTTCTCAGGCTTTTCTTCTACAGGTATAACAAGCTCTTCAATATCCCTTTTCTGTTCACGAAGCGCTTTGTTTGCAGCATTCTTTTCCTCATTGACCACTTTTCGTACTTCAATAGAGACCGGATGTATGACTGAATTTAACGGAATGTTCAAGTAGCGTGTACTCAACCGTTCCATTGCTTCAGGGAAGTAACCAGAGGGAATCTCCAAGCCGTTATAGCGGCTGATATTTGCCATCTTCCCGGTCATTTTTTCTTTTACGTTGGGCGACCCAAAGCTGAAACCATCGAAGAACAGCGGTATGATATTGCGCTTCTCGTCAATCGCGGTTTCGATCTCGCGGCGCAGCCAGTCACCGGGTTCAGTGCAACGATCCAATGCGGTTGGGGTGAGGATCAAAACAAAATGAGCACGTGCCTTGATATTACCGATGATGATCTGTTCAAAGTCCCCACTTGGGATATGAGTGTAGTCAAAGAACACATCGTATTTCTGGCTAGCCAAATACTGATAGACCGCCAACGCCCACGAAATGTCCTTGCGACGATAGCTGATAAAGACTGTTTTCTCAATCCGCGCCATAATATATTCCCATTCACGCAAATTATACGCCAAAATATTTTACATCCCCCCTACTGTCTCAACCGGATATTTTACGGATTATACGGCGTATACGAACACGCGCAATGGGGGTCGGGCCACCAATTTGGCGCATCCACTGGACATCCTCCCGGAGGAGGCTGGCAACCAGTTGGTGTGGTAGATCCGCCAGAGCCACCTGATCCACCAGCGGCAGGCAAAATGATCGTGGGGCAAACGCGCGGTTCGTATCCAGTTGAAATGAAACCCATGGCGCTGCGGCATGTGGTATCCACCGCGTAAAGCGATTGAAGCGGATAGTATTTATTGCTCCTCACCGGTGAGCCTGCTACCATCGCTGTAAACCTGTCGGTGTAATCCATTTGGGTCACGTCCATCAACCCCGCGTCCGATAGAACGCCAAACATGAACGATTCGCCAGCCCATGAACGTTTGAAAGAAATTTGGATCGTATGCTCCTCGTCAATGCGCGCCCATGCCAGGTCGAGATCATCGCCAAAACTCTGGCTTCCGTCGAAGAGCAAAGACTCGTAGCCATCGGAGGCAAATGGAGCATCTGATTTTTTCGGCGAGTCACCTGCTGTGTCGTGATTCAAATCTGCAAATACCTGCACGCCTGCGGTACTCCACTCATTGGAATAAGGCGGGTTTGCCAGAACCAGGAAATCACCGAAGCCATCCTTATCCAGATCCAACTCCACGCCGTATCTGATCCCCAATGAATTGTTCGGATCCATACCAACGATTTTGATCGAAACGTAATACCAGTCCTCCGTTTGCTTTATGTTGAATGTGGAAATATCCAGATCGGGCACGTAGGTCATATCTTGCAAAAAGGGACGTTCGAGCAGGTTGATATCGTACGAGTCGCCATAGGGCGCGCGCTTCTCGGGACTTGTATCCACCGACTCAACATCATAAACAACGGTCCCCTCATCGACGCCAGTGGATGGGATTAAGAGATGGCTGACCTCGACGACGCTTTCAATGGTTGGGGACGAAACCGCCGTGGGATTGGAAGGTTTTGTCGATTCGATCACAGACGGGAGGACTGTTTCGAGCACTGGTTCCTCTGTCAACGCTGGGGCATTTCGCGCCGAAAGATTCCGGAATATCACTGTCCCTGCGACTGCACAAAGCAATAAAGCGGCCGCGCCTCCGGCGAGCAGGATGCGCGTCATATTTGACTTTGGTTTGGGCTGAGCAGTTCGGGCTGGGTCAGGTTTGAGCTGGGTGCTGCTCTGGGATGTTGGGACAGGCTCAAGTCGAGTCTGAAGCGGTTCTTTTTCCACAATGGTTGCCGTTGCTTCCGGTTTTAGCGCGGTTTTCTTCATCCCAACCGCGGTGGATTTTCCATCCAAAAATGCAAGGGCATGTTTCAAATCCGCAGAGAGTTCCCGAGCAGACTGATATCGGTCATCGCGATTTTTTTCGAGGCACTTTTCGAGAATGGACACGATATCGGGGTGAATATCGGGACGAAAACCGCGCACATCCGGCACAGGCTCGTTGAGATGCATCATCATCAGGGTCATGGCAGAGTCGGCAACGAAGGGAGGACGCCCGCTCAGCATTTCATACAAGGCGACACCAAGCGAATATATATCGGAACGATGATCTGCCACTTCGCCGCGAATGGACTCAGGCGACATATAACGCGCCGTGCCAACGACCGCGCCAGCGGAAGTGTGACTGTCGCCGCCCAGGATCTTGACGATGCCAAAATCCATGAGGATGGCTTGCCCCTGCGTATCGAGCATGATATTGGCTGGCTTGATATCGCGGTGCACCATGCCGCGTTGGTGGGCGTATCCGACCGCGTCGGAGATATTGAGGGTGAATTTGAGCGCCTCGTCAAGGGATAATTTTCGGTTGTTTTCCGCAAGACGGTTCAAACGGTCCTGCAAAGTTTCCCCCGGAATGAATTCAAGCACCATGAAGTAAGTGCCGTTGTCGTTGTTGAAATCATAGACTTGAACGATATTTGGGTGTCGCAAACTCGCAACCGCGGATGCTTCACTCTCAAACCGCTGGACGAAGGATGGGTCGACGGAGAGATGTGAGTGAATCAGTTTAACGGCAACGACCCGCTTGAGATTCGGGTCCGTGGCTTTATAGACCGCTGACATGCCCCCCTGCCCAAGCAATGCATCGATCCGATAACGACCGCCTAAAGTCCGACCAATCCAAGTTGGTTGATCCATTCATTCTCTCCTCAGGCACTTAAGCCATACAATCGGTCACTCAATAATTCGGAGGGATTATACCCAAATAGGTAATTTTAGATAATAGGGAATCGTGAACATAAACCTGTGATACAATCCCGTCCGTTATGAGATACGAAAGATCTGACAACATCTTCCTGTGCATCGGTGTCCGTGGCTTTGATTTCGCGGGGTTCCTCGAATCGCGCCTGTTGCTGGAATGATTTAGTTCGTTTTGTCGTCACCTCACGCCGCAGTCGCCTGCGGTGTTTTTGTTTAAGTCCAAATTGCTGGTCGAGTAGCCCTGAGCGCCTCCTGCGAAGGGCATATCGAGACCAGCAATAACTAAAATTATTCCTGACTCCACTGCAAAAAGGGTAGTCAACCCTCCTCAGTTCGGCAAAAGTTTAATATAATCAAGGCATGTTCAGAAAAAACACCAAACACCAACAGCCCGCATTGATTAGCGCCGCCAGCGAATTGCCAGGGAAGCAACGCA
>DATDAG010000440.1:0-4332 GCA_036525495.1 Anaerolineales bacterium | reverse complement strand
GCCTGAATATATCGAGGTTGATATTACCAAGCTTGCAAAAGTGGGTGATGGCATTCGTGTTAAGGATGTTCCCGTCCCTGCCAATGTAAAGGTGTTGGAAGACGAAGATGTAATGGTTGCCGTGGCTACCGCTCCGAAGGTGGAAGAGACAACGGTTGCCGCCGAAGGTGTAGAAGTCACTGCTGAAGAGGGTGAAGAGCCCGAGATCTCCGTTGAACGCGGCAAGAAGGACGAAGACGACGGGGAATAAACTCCCTGCTCAAGAAAAACGAACTCCCCGATATATTCGGGGAGTTTTTGTCCCCCACCATAGCTTCTCCTTTGGAGTGCTTCGCGATCTCCCAAAGGGAGAGGGGATTTAAATTAATGCCCCAATATCTTCAGGAAATCCACCGCCATGCGCGCTGTAGCACCCCAGACGAGTTCGCCGTCATAAGGATGGTACGCGATCAGGGCACGCTTCGATTCTGGACGTTCGAACTGCCAGCGGTTCGATGAATTTGCCAGCCACCCAAGCGGAACCGTGAAGACGCGCGCCACTTCATGCTCACCCAATTGAAAAACAGTGGGCCATTTAACCACGCCCACAACTGGCGTCACACGGAAATAAGAAATAGTGATCAAGTCTGGGAGCCTGCCTAATACTTTCACATCGTTGGGGTTGATGCCGATCTCTTCATCCGCCTCGCGCAGGGCAGTTTGTTCAGGAGTCGTTTCATCGTCGTCGCACGCGCCGCCGGGGAAGGAGACCTGTCCCTTATGCGATTCGACGGTGTCTGTACGGCGTGTAAAGAGCAGATGCCATTCGTCGTCCTGCCAGACAAGCGGGACCAGCACCGCCGCGCATTTGATGTTCATTTCATCATTTAGTGCGATTTCTGAGAAGCCATCGGAGGAGGCTCCTGTTGAGGCAAGGGCTTGGTCAAGTTTTTCGGAAATGATTTCCTGCGATGTATCGATTTTCATGGAAGGTTTGTGAAGGGTGAACAGACGGCGCACACGAAGGATGAACAATAAAGTATTGACAAAGACTGCTTCAAATCTAACTCTCGTCACGGGCGGGACTTCCACAATAACCGCATTCGGCAGTGACTTCATCAAGCCATTCCACTTCATCAGGGCGGAGCGGCGCGCCACACGAGGGACAGTGCGTGGGGAGTACAGGGTGTTTTGCCATAGTCTCAACCGAAAATGATTTTGGCAAAAGTGTGCCCATGTATATTTCTATATTGGTTGCCTCATCTTCGAAGCTGCGTTCATTTAATTCATCGATCACCCTCGTGCCGGCTTTATGCAAACGTGGGAATTGACCGCGTTCGGCAAGCAGTTCGAGTCCGCGCCGGAGAGATGGAAGCGCTAATGGGGCTTGTCCCGCAAACGCACGCGCCCGCCCGGCTTGTAAGTGCAACAACGGAGCGCGCGGTCCACCGCGCGCGTCAGTAACGCTCGCGATCTGCTCATAACGTTCAGCAGCGCGTCCGTACTCGCCTTTCTCGAAAGCTAAATTGGCTTCCTGCAATATCGGTGGGACGTTGGGAGCGAACCCCTTTCTTCTTTCACGGCGGAACATGCGGCGCATTAGACGATCTCCTTTGCGTGGAAGGGGCAATTCTCCTCGATACATTCCTTATTGAACTCGTTGAAGTTGCAGGTGATCGTATTTGGGATATCGAGCATTATATCCATTTTCTGTTTGAGGAATTTTCTGGCAGTTTTGAGCGACATGAAAGTATCGCGTTTACAGCACCTCGGCCCGTCCAGCGCTCCGGTGCAACGCAGGCTCTCCGCAGTCATTTGGTTGGATAAGCCCCATGTTTCAGCCGAAAGCGGGGTCGTGTCTGTGACCAGGCTAATGAAAATGCCAGTGCCGACCCCTGCGCCGCACGCGCCGTAGAATCCGCAAAAGCCGCCAAGCACATTATCCGCCCGTTGGCGCGCGACCTTGATTTTTTTCTCCTTTTGTTGGGCATCTCCTTTTTGGTTGTAAAAGGCTGTCAACAAAACGGCAGGGACGAGGAAGTGATGTTCCGGTCCGTGCATGGAAATGGACGGCGCCTTTATCAAGTCAATCGCCAGTTGGACAGGTTTTCGAGAGTCGCTTTTGATGCAGATCTTCTCGATCATTTCATTGGCAGATGTTGAGTGACAGGAATTGCAAATAAAATGCCCCTGTTCGCAGGATGCTTCCGAGTGAAACTCATGCCTGCAGACGGCGCAAGCGAGGAGTCTGGTCTCTGTGTAATAGATCAATTGCTCACCGCACAACAGGCAATTCGATTTGAACGCGTCCTTCATGATTTTTCCTGCCCATTCAGACCAGCTTCATCCGCAAGTTCCTTGCCGCGCGGGTCTTCGCTCGGTTCGATCCTTCTCCCAAAAAGCAAAAAGCCGGTGTGTGCCACCATCCTGTCGGTGGGGCGAATGCGGGACGGTTCGGCTTTATAGTAACGCAACAATATCTCGCAAACTTCGATGAATGCAAAGTTATGTTGTCGCAGTGCGTATAATGTTTTTTCGACCTGGTTGAAAGTGGGGATCAGGCAACACAGGAAACCTCCGGGCTTGAGCGCAGCGCGGACTTGCGCGATGTAGTCCCAGGGATTTTGTACGTCGAGGAAGAAGGAGTCGGCGTCGGTTTCGTCGAAACCATCCTGGATGTCGCGCAGTTTGAAGTCCACGCGGGAATCGAGACCGAAGCGAGTCAAATTCTTGCGGGCAAGATTCTGCACATCCTCCTTGGCTTCATACGAGAGGACGCGTCCCTTATTTCCAACCGCGTACGCAAGAGCGGTCGTCATGGACCCGGAGCCTGTCCCGGCTTCCATCACCTTTTGACCAGGTCCGACGCCCATCGTGATAAGGATGAAGCCGATGTCCTTCGGGTAAAGGATCTGTGTTGTGCGGGTGATGTTGGTGAGCAGGTCGGCGAGCGAGGGTTGCAACAGAAAGAACGGCGCGCCCATGTGACTGAAGACCTGCGTGCCCCAAGGCAACCCGATCAGATCATCGTGCAGGAGGATGCCGCGATGCGTTTCGAACTTTGCGCCCGCCTGCAAATTGAGGATGAAATGTTTATGCCGCAAGCCAACGAGTTGTGCAAGGTCGCCGTCGCGCGCGATGGATGATGGGGGAGTGATGGACATGTGATTATATTAGTTTATTTTTCTTCTATTGTCACGCTCAACAACCTATCCCCCGGTGGCGTTTCGACCCCGATCTGTGCATCGCGCGGTGTAAGCGATTCCAACACGTCCATGCCGCTCAACACCTGACCGAAGATCGTGTACCTGCCATCGAATTGCGAAGTTGGCGCATAAGTAATGAAGAACTGGCTTCCGCTCGTATCAGGTCCCGAGTTGACCATCGCTACCATGCCGGGCTTATCGAACGTCAGGTCGGGCAGGATCTCAGTGATGACATAATAACCGGGCGTGCCCTTGCCTGTCCCGCTGGGGTCGCCGGTTTGCGCGTAAAGATCCGGAATGACGCGGTGGAATGTAATGTTGTCGTACCATCCTTTTTGCGCGAGGAAGATGAACGAGTTCACTGTGAAAGGCGCCCGATCTGCAAATAACTGAATGGCAATATCGCCCTTTTCCGTGTGAAGGGTGGCGATATATTGCCGGGTCTTTTCCACGATCACGGGCGGGCACTCGGTGAAATGCCGCTCGCCAAGCAGGATCAATCCCACGATGTCGTTCAAACTCACAAAATCCTGGGGTCCCAGATAGATCTCGCCGTTGATCAGGATGAGTGGAACAGCGAACGGACCAAATTCACGCGCTGTTTCAAAATTCTTTTGGACGAGATCGACGACCGCTTCGCTCTTAAGATCAGCCTGATACAGGCCAGCGTCCATGCCCAACGCTGACGCCTGCACCGTGACCCACTGCTCGAAATCTTCAACAGAAAGATTGACCCAACTCTCCTGCTGGCTGTAAAGCAGATTGTGCATTTCCCAGTATTTATTTTGATCATGCGCGGCTTCCACGGCTTGCGCGGCAAGCACTGCTTTATCGTTCCTGCCCACCAACGGGAATATTCGGCTGACGTATCGTATTTTGTTCGGGTTTTCCTCAAGCAGACGATTGATCACGCCAGAGAACAATCCACTGGTCGTGTTTTGCAGGTCGCCGTATACGAGGATCGTAACGGGCGCATCCTCCGGACCCTGTGCATGGTCCGCGCTTGTGATTGGTGGAAACAAGGACGGAGTTTCCGGTCCCGGCGTGGGGACAGATGTGAAATTTACACAAGCCGGCGATGTAGAAACAGCGAGCGGCGTCACGACAGAAGTCGCTACAACGGCTGGTTGTTGCGTGGGGCTGCATG
>DATDAG010000439.1:0-9875 GCA_036525495.1 Anaerolineales bacterium | reverse complement strand
TGTTTGTCCAGTCGCACGTTCCTGAAGTGATGGAGTTGCACACGTACCTTTCGATGGTCACGCAGATGGGCAAATTGACTGACCTGCCGACCTTCAAGGAAAAGGTCGAACATCAGCCTGGGAATGTCAATTATGGATTGTTGGGGTACCCCGTGTTGATGACGGCGGATATCGTGCTCTATAAAACAGATGTGGTTCCCGTCGGCATCGACCAGGCTCCGCATTTGGAGTTTGCGCGCGAGATCGTCCGTTCGTTCAATTATCGTTACAACACGCAGGTGTTGATTGAGCCGCAGGTCAAACATACAGAAGTCAAGAAAGTGTTAGGCATCGACGGCCAGGCTAAGATGAGCAAGAGTTTGAACAATCATATCGAACTCGCGTCAACTCCCGAAGAGACTGCCGCGTGTGTAAAGGATATGGTCACTGATCCTGCGCGCATGAAACGCACCGACCCTGGCAACCCCGATATCTGCAACGTCTTCTCGATGCACAAGATCTTCTCTTCGCAGGAAGAAGTGGAGATGATCAACAAGGAATGCCGCGTGGCTGGCATCGGTTGTGTGGATTGCAAGAAACGCTTTGCCGCGAACCTGAACAAGGATCTTGAGCCTTTCCGTGCCAAGCGCGCCGAACTCGAGGCAAAACCTGATTATGTCAACGATGTGTTGAAGGATGGCGGAAAGCGCGCGCGGGTCATTGCGCAAAAGACTATGGAAGAAGTGCGGGAAGCGATAGGGTTACCATAATCTGTTATGCGGACGCTGATTCAACGAGTTTCTAAAGCCAGTGTTACAGTGGATGGACAGACTATTTCCAGCATCGGAATAGGTCTGTTGATTTTATTGGGTGTAGGTCATGACGATGGGGAGGTGCAGGCGGCGTTTCTCGCGGAGAAGACAGCCAACCTGCGTATCTTTGAAGATGAGCAGGGCAAGACGAATCTTTCGATTCTCGATGTGAAAGGTGAGGCGATTGTCGTGTCGCAGTTCACTCTCTATGCCAACACTCAAAAGGGACGGCGTCCATCATTTATTGAAGCCGCTTTGCCCGATGCAGCAGAGCCGCTGGTAAATCGATTTGCAGATTTATTGCGCGGACATGGCGTCCCAACACAGACGGGTCAATTCGGCGCACACATGGAAGTTGAAATCCATAACGATGGACCGGTGACGATATGGCTGGAGAAATGACGCACACAAAACCCAATTTGATTCAAAAATTGATCCATAGAATCGTCATGATCCCTCCTATTACGATGTTTTTCGCTCCCCGTATGCACCAGATGGATTTTTGGATGCTGAAACTGACACGCGGAAAATACACACTTTCAGAAATTGGAGGTTGGACGATTGTCCAACTCACGACCACTGGCTCAAAAAGCGGACAAAAACGCACAATGCCATTGATCGCCACAGTGGATGGAGAGAGGATTGGTTTGATTGCTTCCAGTTTTGGGCGTAAGAACAACCCTGGCTGGTATTACAACTTGAAATCAAATCCCGTCTGTTTTGTGAACCGGAACGGCGAGACCGTGTGCTATGAGGCGCGGGAAGCAGACGGGAGTGAATATGAAAAATATTGGCAGGCGGGAATATCAGTCTTTGCAGGGTACGATGCGTATAAAAAGCGTGCATCTCATCGACATATCCCTGTCATGGTGTTGGAGCCGAAAGAGTAAAAGCGGGATCCCACAACGCAGCATCAACCTGCACAGCCAGAGCGCCGACCGAGAGCATCGCGTCGGCATTTTCTTTTGACCAGACGCCGCCCGCGCCGATGATCGGCATTCCCAATTTTACAGCTGAGGCGATAACATTCAATGATTGCGGAAACAACGAAGGACCAAATAATCTCCCTGCGATCATCCGTCCATCGTCAGCAGTCAAGGTTCCTCTAGGCGCCGCAATGCTGATCGCTGTTGCCCCCTCCTGCATTAATCGCGGACCGAGTGACAGCACCTGTTCAACAGGCAATGAAAAGATCAACGGCAATTCCCCAAGGGACATTTCGAGAGTTAATAGGATGATATTGTCTGCCAGCAGGGGGGCGAAACCGAGTTCAACTGCCATTACATTTTCTATCTCCTCCAACATGCACACCATGTTTTGGGTCTCTTCGGGACGGTCAGCCATGAGGTGGACGATGATCGGAAGTTCAGATTTTTCCCACTTCGATGCGTATTTCCTAATGCCCGATTTGAGTCCGGGGTTCGGCAGTCCTGTATGTAGCAGGAATCCGCCTGGGTATTCGGTCACAGCCGGTTGAGAAGTCGGCAGGCGCGGGCGCAGGGAGTTCGGGTTAGTCACGAACGCGCCAAACTCATTGAGACTTCCAATGTCTCCAAGACTTCGGAAGTCTGGAGTAAATCCTAAAGACCCAGCCGCGTTCATAAGTGGTTTGCTGAAATACAAGTCGCGCTTCATGACGAAATTTTACACCCTTTATAAAAACATCCCGAAGGAAAACCTTCGGGATGTTTTTAACATATTATGCTGTTTCCATAAAGCCCATGGCTTGCAACATGTCTTCGTTACTGTCGAACTTGAAGGCTTCGAGTCCGCGCTTTTGAGCTTCGGCTGTCTCCGCCGCCTCCAATTTCCTGATATCTTCTTTCATTACAACCGGTTTCTTCAAGCCCGTCATTTTTTCGTACACGGCATCCATGTTCACATCCACGGGTTGTTTGGTTTGCTGAAGGTATTGCCAGACCGCCTTGGATGCATTCGTGCCGTCCTTGCGGGCATATCCCACCAATCCCGAACTCGCTTTGCGCGACCAGCCGCCGACAAAGACATCCTCAATGGGAGTCTCGAAGGAGTTGCCTTCGATGGGATACCTTGGATTTTCATTCTTGACGAACTCATTCCACTCGATGGGCAGACCGAACGAATCGTCCACTTTATCGCCGATGGCAAAGACGACCGTTTCGACTTCAAGCCGACGCTTGTTTCCGGTTCCCCGGGCTTTTGTGTCCCCGTCTTTTTCGACGAGAATGTTGTCCTCCAACTCGACCTGAGTCAGGTTGCCGTTTGCGTCTCCGAGCATTTGCACGGGAGAGGCAAGGAACTCGAAACGGAATTTGGTGTCGGACACC
Organism: Anaerolineales bacterium; assembly: GCA_036525495.1. Taxonomy (GTDB): domain Bacteria; phylum Chloroflexota; class Anaerolineae; order Anaerolineales; family Villigracilaceae; genus Defluviilinea. Next base: position 6,778 of record DATDAG010000439.1, on the reverse strand, counting down.
TTGGTCAAGGCTTTTGGGAGGGCTTCCATGATCGCGGCGCGGGCAGTGACCGGGTCCTGATTGACCGTCTGCATGATGGGAGTCACGCGCTGGATCTCGGCGTCCAACAAATCCTGATCGAGATTGGCGATCACATATTCCATTTCCTTTTTATCGAACTTCACCTCAGCAGGACCGCGTCGCACGATTGCGATCACTTCGTCCACTTTTTCCTCGCGGATGAGATAATGCGCGATATCGATCATAACGTTCCCAGCGCCGATCACAACACAACGCTTCCCATAGCGGAAGGGTTTTTGGCTGTAAGGGGGGAGTTGGTTGTAGTAGTACACAACGTCCTTGGCGTGATACACACCAATCAGGTCTTCGCCAGGCAAGCCTAGCCATTTGGTTCCCTGCGCTCCGGCAGTGACGAGAATTGACTGGAAGCCGAGTGCACGCAGATCGTTCATGGAGAGGTCACCCTGTTCACCGACAGTCACGTTCCCGAAGTAATCGAGGTTGGGAATATCCAATACCTGGCGGAACTGTTTGCGCAAACCGTTCTTCATGGTGTGTTTGCTTGGGTAGATGCCGTACTCTGCAAGCCCTCCCGGTTTGATATCGCGGTTGAATACGGCCACGCGTGCGCCCTGGTTGACAAGTTCGCGTGCTCCGAATAATCCTGCAGGTCCTGCGCCGACAACGGCGACGAAATACTGGTTGGTCACAGTGCCTCCTTGAAATGTGGCGGTTATTTTAGACAAAAACTGTCAGATTATAGTCTCAATGCTAGACCTTCACAAGTAGAAATGGTTACATTGAATGGGGTCAATTCATGGTGCCTCCGAGGCTGGTCTTGATATTATTGTAGGGAGAATTAAGTCATATTGCAAGTGAAAAATGTCGCAATCAAGATGACTTGGAATGGAAAGTCTGCAACATGGAAAATCGTTCCATCCAAAACGGGTACTCTATGTTAAGATTAAATACTTGTTACAGGAGGTCGTATGTCTCAGCCTGATGCAAACCAAAATGAACCCAGCAAATTGAAGAAACTCTTGAACGGGGGAGGACCGGATGAATCTCCCATGGCGCGCCTGCCGCGTGGGGCAGCAATAGCAAGCCCGATCAAGCCGGTCTCTTCACCGGAGGTGTTGACTCCGAAAAATCCCACAAAAACGAAATCCACGCCCAGTTCTGACCATGGAGGATACAGGTTCCTACCTGCGTTTTGGACGATTGCGAGCGTCATGTCTTTTGCTGTCAATATCGTGCTGATATTGGTACTCGCTGTCGTAATTCAAAACCTGAATGCCGTCGGTGTTGCAGTGACAGGTATAACAGATCATTTGCTTGGCGGTTTGTACACCAACTTCGTTAAAATGGATCAGGCGCATATTAAAACGACCATCCCTGTCAGCAAGGAAATCCCGGTGCAATTCACCTTGAACGTCAGCGGTCCCACGAACGTAACATTGAGCGAGAATGTTGTTATCAACGGAGCGCGGGTCACGGTGAATACCGGCGGACTGAACATCAATAACGCACTTGCCAATATTGTCCTGCCTCAGGGAACGGTTTTACCCATATACATCGAAAACCTGGTGGTGCCGGTGAATCAAAAGGTATTGGCTGAACTGAATGTGGAAGTGGACATCCCATTGAGCCAGACAGATTTGCACGAACCCTTTGTCGGGTTGCAGGAAGTGGTCGAACCGTTCTATTGTCTGGTCGAACAACAAGTATTGGTGAACGGAGCGAATGTCTGCCCGTAATCAAATCTAATCGGAGATTACCCATTAATGAAAAAATCCCTGACAGTTGAAACTCTATCGAACGGATTGAAAGTTATCCTGAAGGAAATACATACCGCACCGATCATTTCATCATGGCTGTGGTATCGGGTCGGCTCGCGCGATGAAGTGCAGGGGCGCACCGGCATCTCGCACTGGGTCGAGCATATGCAGTTCAAAGGTACACCGCAATTCCCTGCCAACGTTCTCGATAAAGCCATCTCGCGCGAAGGCGGCATGTGGAATGCCATGACCTACCTCGACTGGACAGCGTATTTTGAAACCATGCCCGCCGACAAGATAGACCTTGCCCTGCAACTCGAAGCGGATCGTATGGTCAACAGTCGGTTCGAGGAGAAGGAGGTTGCCTCCGAGCGCACCGTCATCATCTCTGAACGTGAAGGCAACGAGAACGATCCTCTCTTCCAACTCGGCGAGGCGGTACAACAGGCGGCATTCCGCATCCATCCATACCATCACGAAGTCATCGGCGACATGGCAGACCTCCACACCATTACGCGTGATGACCTCTACGACCACTACCGCGCCTTCTATGTCCCGAATAATGCAGTCATGGCAGTTGCCGGAGATTTCGATACAAGAACCATGCTTAAGCGGATCAAGAAACTGTACGGAAAGATTCCTGCTGGAAAAGAACCAACACGGCTTGCGCGCCAGGAATTGGATCAAAAAGGGGAAGTGCTGCTATCGGTGGAGGGACCCGGCGCTACTTCCTACGTCCAAGCCTGCTACCGTTTCCCAGCCGCCTCTCACCCGGACTTTTTCCCGCTAACCGTGCTGGATAGTCTGCTTGCCGGTCCCAGCAACCTCAACATGTTTAGTGGAGGCATCTCGAACAAGACATCCCGTCTCTACCGCGCGCTTGTGGACAAGGAATATGCTGTCAGTGTGCATGGCGGCGCGCAGGCGACCATTGATCCCTTCCTGTACAACCTGACAATGACCATCCACCCCAAACGCAAACCTGAAGAAACACTTGCCGCGTTGGATAAAGAGATCGAACGAATCAAGACCGAGAAGGTCACCAAGGCGGAGATTGCACGTGCCATCAAACAAGCGCGTGCATTGTTTGCCTATGGAAGCGAAAATATCACCAACCAGGCATTCTGGATGGGATATTCGGAAATGTTCGCAGAATTTAAGTGGTTTGAATCCTATCTCGACAAATTGTCTGCGGTTACAGTAAGGGATATTCAGCGCGTGGCAAATGAATACTTCAACCACCAAAGCCGCGTCGTCGGAACCTTCGTACCACTGAATGGGAGGAAGGCCTAACATGAACAAGGTTAACTCTGCCCTGCCCGGCCCCAAGGACATTCATCGTGAAGAATTGCCCAATGGCATTACTGTGCTTACCCGCTCGAATTTCAACAGTCCCTCGGTCGTCGTCAGCGGATATTTCGATGCAGGGGCATTGTTCGACCCGGATGAAAAGCTGGGTCTCGCCGATTTCGTCACATCTGCTCTGATGCGCGGGACTAAGAAACACAATTTTGATGAGATCTATAACGTACTTGAATCCGCGGGGGCGAGCCTGGGGTTCAATACCGGTGTTCATAAATCAGGTTTTAACGGTCGTTCACTTGCAGAAGACCTGCCCTTACTGCTCAACCTGTTATCGGAATCTTTGATCCAGCCAAATTTCCCGAAAGCCGAAATGGAAAAACTGCGCGCACAAATCCTTACCGGGCTGGCGATCAGCGCGGAAGATACGTCTGATATGGCTTCGGAAACCTTCGATAAGATTCTGTACAAGGATCATCCTTACAGTCGCCCTGATGAAGGAACACCGGAATCCATAAAAAGAATCACGCGTGACGATCTGGTGAAGTTCCATCTCGGGCATTACGGTCCGCGCGGGATGGTGATCACGATTGTTGGGGCGGTGAAAGCGGAGGAAGCCGTCAGTCAGGTCAAACGCGCGTTGGGCGGGTGGCAGGTCAAAGACCAGAAAGAGGCGCCTGAACTTCCCGAGTTGAAATTGCTGAAGAGGACAATCAGCAGGCATCACCGCATTCCTGGCAAATCCCAGTCCGATATCGTGATCGGTACCAATGGTCCGAAGCGAAAAGACCCGGAGTTCATGTCTGCTTCTTTGGGGAACAGTGTGCTTGGGCAGTTTGGAATGATGGGGCGGATTGGAGACTCGGTCCGCGAGAAGGCTGGGCTGGCATATTATGCGTACTCAAGTTTGAATGCCGGGATCGGTCCTGGTTCGTGGGAAGTGAGCGCCGGTGTGAGCCCGAAAAATGTCAACAAGGCGACCGAACTGATCGTGGATGAATTGGAGCGGTTTGTTCAAAGAGGCGTGACAAAAGCTGAACTTGCAGACAGCAAGGCGAATTTTATTGGGCGTTTGCCGCTGTCGCTGGAGTCAAATGGCGGGGTGGCGAGGGCGTTATTGAACATCGAACGGCATGATCTGGGGATGGATTATTACCTCCGTTATGCTGATCTGGTAAACGAGGTCACGCGTGAAGATGTGTTGACTACAGCGCGGAAGTTTATCGCCACGGACAGATTGGCAATTGCTGTTGCAGGTCCTTGATGAATTTGCGTACCGGTGTCGATCTGATTGAAATCTCCCGCATCGAAGAAGTGGTTGCGCGGCACGGCAAACACTATCTTGAACGGATCTACACGCCTGCCGAGTTGGAGCAGTGTGGCAAACGCGCTGAATCGCTGGCTGGTCGCTTTGCCGCGAAAGAGGCAGTTGCCAAAGCATTGGGTTGTGGGATCGGGGATGTTACGTGGCAGGAGATCGAAATACTGGGGGATGAGCAGAACGCGCCGGTGTTAACGTTGCATGGCATTGCACAAGAGAAGGCAATAAAACTGGGGTTGACGACCTGGTCGGTGAGCATCAGTCACAGCCAGAGTCATTCGGTGGCATTCGTTATACTGGCTGGCTAAAAAAATCCTCCAGCGGGCCAGTTCCGCGGGAGGATTTTGCAAAGGACAGGACTCGACTCTTGTCCGTGTTGCCAAAATTTGTTCATCCATCAAATCAACGATTGTTGGATGAATTTTATTTTTTGTCTTCCACGCCAATCCAAATGTGTCCTGGAAGAACGGGTCGGTAGGGACGGACAGTAATTTTCCTTTCCTCCACTTGAGTGTCTTTTAGCATGCTTGGATGCACCAGACAGAGGTCGGGGATCCGTCCATATTTTTTATGATAGTAATCCATCGCCTTTTGGATCTTGATGTCCAATGCGATCTGCGAGTTGTCGAACCATAACATACCGGTGTGCATTTCAACCTCCAATCATTCATCAAAAGATGGGATCCAAAATCGAAGCCATCGGTTACCTTCACGCAGGGCGAAATCAGAACCAGTTGCAAGTTTGTCCAGATTTGCTTGTCCAGCGTCCAATTTGGTGGTGATGCCAGTATCCTGAATACTTCCCAGTATACGCGTGCGGAATGCTTCAAGCCAAGGCTCCATGCTCCCGATATGTTGTGTGCTCAGTGTAATTATGGGCCAAACCTTGCGCGCCGGCCCACGCAGAAGGAGCCAGCGGAGGTTTTGAACGGCATCCATGTCCATATTTGTGATTGCTTCGAGATCGTCCAGCAATAGCAGGACAGATTGCTTGCTGGATTTATTCCCATGCGCCCATGATGCCAGCGAAAGAATAAAGTCTTCAGATGACCTGTGATGGATGGGAAAGATACCGATATTATTGGGGGCTTCCTCAAACCCGGTCCATTCATCGGGATGGTTGGTCAATGCGCCAAATTGCAATTTCTCCGGCTGATGCATTTTTCCTGCCGCGCATGCAATTGTGTGCAGCAAGGCGGTCTTGCCAGTTCCTGGATCGCCAATGATCAATAGGGGACCCGGTATCGGATCATGCAAGTTTAAGAGGACAGGGAGTTCGTCATATGCGACGCCCAGGAACAACGCCTCGTCCGGCATGGGACCGAAGTCAGCCAGGACATGATTTAGGGTTGGCTGGGCAAGTACCGGCTTAGCCTGACGCGATGTCTCCATCTCAGGTTTGAGTTCAGTGTATGCTTCCATCATCAGTTCGTAACGATTAAGGTCATCAGTCATGGTTGCCTGTATAGTTCTTGTTTAGCGTCTAAAGCAGGAAAACGGCATATGTGGCAGTCAAGTCGCTAGAAAGCTACCTAGCACCATCTGTGCTAGCCGTACCTGTAGGCGTCACGATGGTAAAACCGAATGCGACCACCACAGATAGGACAAATTCTCTGAACGCTAAACAAGTACCCTGTATATTTAGAACAAGTGTTCTAAATATACAGCTTAATGTCGTGCCTGTCAAGAGGTCGGCGAACACTTAGCAATGCTACAACAATGCTTGACTAGCATAACGAATCCTGCTAAACTAACGCCCTGCTCCCTCTGCGCGGGAGCAATTTAATTGCCTGTTTTACTTCCCTGTTAAGTATGGCTTTGGTATAATCGTCCTGCTTAATTGGGCACTGCCGACGTAGCTCAATCGGCAGAGCACCCGCCTTGTAAGCGGGCGGTTACGAGTTCGATTCTCGTCGTCGGCTCTACAGATCATGGGTTGATAATAGATTGACACATGATGTAATAACTTAATACTTTACCCGGGCGGTTACCCAAGTGGCCAAAGGGGACTGACTGTAAATCAGTTGTCGGACGACTTCGGAGGTTCGAATCCTTCACCGCCCACTTGTGCCGATGGTTTTCGGTACTACCGGAAGGTTTCCGGTCAGCACGTTAAGCCCTCATAGCTCAGTCGGCAGAGCACACCCTTGGTAAGGGTGAGGTCATGGGTTCGAATCTCATTGAGGGCTCAGTTGCTGAAAATAAGATCTATGTCTGAAAAAAAGGAGAAAGAGACATGGCGAAGGAAAAATTTGACAGGAGCAAGCCGCACTTGAACGTGGGGACGATGGGGCACATCGACCACGGGAAGACGACACTGACGGCCGCGATCACGAAGGTGGCTGGATTTTCCGGGCAGGCAGAATTCAAAGCCTAC
>DATDAG010000438.1:0-3078 GCA_036525495.1 Anaerolineales bacterium | reverse complement strand
ATGATGTAGGAAGAGAGTTGCAGGTTGACCATTCTCTCCCGTTTGTAAATATCACGCTCCTTCACCAGTTCACGCATGAATGCCAACCCACCGACCAGGATGGTCGTGTTGGTCAAAACGATCAGAGTAATAACCACATTATTAAAATTTCCGTCTTCAAAAGTGAACACGCCCCGCCCAACCCCGGAGGAAAGGACAAAGTCAAGTGAAGCCATCAAGGGCGCGGTCAACAATAACAATACCAGTCCGAATTTGTCCCGGGTCATGATCGTTAAATTCCGCAGGGAAAGGATGATGAACTGGCGGAAAGCTGAAACCTGCTTGTGCCGGGTCAGGGGCTTCGATGCGGCTTGAGGCGTCCCTTTCTTCTGAGCCGTAATCTGGCGATCCTTCAAATTTCCGGAGATATATTTCCCGTAGGCGGGGTCTTTCCGAAAGCGGTCAGCCCAATCTGTGCCTTTGCCCAGTTCGTCGTTATCCAGCAGGGTGTAGATGTGGTCGAATTCCATCGGACCAGCCCGACGGTCCCGTTCGGTGCGGTATTTGTCGAAGTAAGCCAGCGCTTCCTCCGGCGGACCGAACCAGGTCAAATAACCGCCGCGTGCGAGGAAGACCACTTTATCAGCAAGCATGACATTTTTCGTTGCATGAGTGATCATGACGATGGTGCGCCCCTGATCGGCAAGGCGTCTGCACAATCGCATTAGTTCCGTCTCCATACCGGGATCGAGACCGGATGTTGGCTCATCCAGGAAGAATAAACCTGGCTTGGTGATAAGTTCGACACCGATGGAAACGCGTTTTTGCTGACCGCCGCTTAACTGGCTGATCTGCGTATCCCTGCGATGAGCCAGGTCGAGGTCTTCCATCACCTCGTCCACGCGCGTGACGCGTTCTTCAGTGGTCGTATCCGGCGGCATGCGCAATTTGGCGGCAAAATCCAAAGCCTGAAAGACAGTCAGTTCCATGTGGATGATATCCTTCTGCGGGACATATCCAATGGTGGTGCGGATCGCGTCGAATTCCTTGTAGACATCGATCGTATCGTTGACGATCACCTTCCCATGCGTGGCGGGACGATAACCGGCAATCGCATCTACGAGGGTGGATTTGCCTCCACCGCTTTGACCAACCACCACAATAAATTCTCGCGGCTTGAAAGCCAGTGAAATACCCTGAAGGATATTCAGGGATTTGCTCACCCATTTGTTCAAGTCGACGATGTCCACACTGACACCCTCGCTCTGGTCGGATTGGGAGAACTCCCCCTCCGCGACGACAAAGCGATAAGGTCCGATCTGGATCGCATCACCGGGCTGCACCCAGGTCTCACCGGTGACTCCCTTGCCGTTCACAAAGGTCCCGTTGCTGGAGCGTAGATCCCTGACGCGGTAACGCTGGCCGACCTTTTCCACTTCGGCATGGAAACGGGAAACAGCGGGCGCAGGCAAAACGATCGCATTGCCGGAATCGCGCCCGATGGACATCAACCTGTTTTCCGTGAACTTGATAACCTGTTGTCCTTCAGCCGCCGGGGAGAGATAATCGAGCGACACCGCCTCCCCCGGAGCATAACCACCGACCCTGATCTTCGCTCCGTGGTGCAGGCGGGTCGTTTCCATTACCGGCTGACCGTCGAGCAACAATGTGTTGCTTATATTCGAAGATGGGACGATGAAGTAATCCTGTCCGCGTTTTTCAAGTTCTGCATGGTGCCGCGAAACAAAACGATTCTCCAGCACGATGTCATTATCCTCATTACGTCCGATACGTACTCGGTCGGTTGTGAGGGCAACGATTTTCGGCTCTTCCCCAGACTCGTTGATGACCAAACGCGGAGGCGTGACCGGTACAGGAGGCATCTCTGTGAATGCCATGGTCTTGTCGGATGCAATTGGTCCTCCCATAAAGGCCGTGGCATCGCCATTTGCTTGCACCTTTTGTGATGGTGCATTGAAGATCGTGGCATCTCCAGTCTCAGGGGCCGGGATGACCACCAGCATTTCGAAATCAGGACCCAGTGCGATCAGATCTCCGTCCTTGATTTGGCGCGGCTTGTCAACATGTTTCTCGTTGACATATGTCCCATTACTGCTCCTCAGGTCTTCGATCTGGTATCCGGCATCCGTCTTCGAGAAACGGGCATGTTTGCGGGAGATGCTTTCGAGATTAACCACTATATCCGTAGATTCATCCCGTCCGATTACGAACGGTAATTTTGCCAATTGAATCTTTTCTCCCGCACGCGGACCTTTTGTAATAACCAGATGATCCTGCAAATTACTCATGGAAACCTCCAGCAAAATTCCTTCAGGTGAAGGATGGGATGATGATCTTATGGATGGATAACAAACCGCGACATGCTAAACACGAGCGCCATCTTACACATCCCGATCCCGCAAACGGAACAGGATGAGACGAGCGCTGAATACCGCTGCGATAATCAGGAATAATTGATAAAACTTGTTTCCGATCACTTGTTCTGCCGCGCTTATGAACGAGACCGGTTCGCCCGCAAGAATATGATAGAGCCCAACCGCGCCCATGCTCAACAGGGTAATGATGAGTATGCGCCCAGCCATGCGGCTCAAAACACTTATGGCAAAGATCCATTTGTTCACTGTCGAACCGATGCTGACAACTGGTTTGCTCAAGATGGTCTGCGCGCGGATCATAAGGTCATTGAATGTATTTCCAAAATCCTCGACATTCAGGAACACGCCATCCCCCGCATTCGCGCGCAACTTTTTGCGCCACTTGCGCTTGACCAACTGCGCCCGGACCTTCATGAATTGAGTATATTCCTCGTAGCGATCCAGGTGATTATCCAGCCGCAGAACGATCGAATCATAAAGCAAGGTGGCGCGGATCATACGAAGCATATGCAGGTTCATCGGCAGGTTGAACTTTTGGGAAACCCGTATCAACACAAACCACTGCCTTGCTGAGGTGCGTTCCCAATACTGGGTATATTCAGCCGGGGTATTGAATGTATGGAGCACACGCATATACTCCTCCTGCGCCTGCTTGACCAACGCAGGCAGGTCCACCGGCGGTAGAGGCTCCATCAGGCTCAGT
>DATDAG010000437.1:0-4867 GCA_036525495.1 Anaerolineales bacterium | reverse complement strand
ACAGGTTGTCTGCGGTTCCGAAGAAGATATATCCCTGCAGGCGGTAGATGTGGATGCTCTCTCCGTGCTGTTTGAGAGTTTCACGCTGTTGTGGAGGACGGTCTACATTGGAGCGATAAATCTGTCCGTTCAGAGTATCGCTGATGGTTTCCACGCGGCTGTAGTTGTAGACGAAAAGAATGGTCGCGGCAAATATTCCGATCAGGATGCCTTCAAGGAATCCGATGGATGCGATCATTACCAGACTGATCAACACAATAAGATATTCAGGCTTCGGTAGTTTGAACCAGGCAACGTAGACCCAGTCCACCAGAAAGGATAGGCCCAAAACGAGAAGCAGACTGCTGAGCAGGGCCACGGGTAGATAACTGATAAATCCGCCGCCGAACAGTAAAACGGTCCCACAGACGGAGGCGGCTGTGAGCGTCACGATGGGCGTTTTCGCGCCCATCTGCTGGGCGAGGGAGGTGGGGCCGAGTGCCAGATATCCAGCAGGCCCTCCCCCCAGCCCGGCAAGCATATTTGCCATCCCGGTGACGCGCAGTTCGTGGTTGAGGTCAATGTCGCGCTTTGCGATCAGTTCGAGGCCGGTGGCATTCAATAGGAAGGAGATCAGGCTGACCAGGGGGATTGGGATCAATTTGTCGAGCTGGCCCGCAAGCACGCCCCAATCGACCTTTGTAAAAGCCGAAGGAGTGAAGGGCGCCCAAAGCCCGCCGGATGGAAAGGTGCCCAGCAGCAACCCGGCCGAGCGCGCCTGTTCCAGCGACGAACCACTGGCAAACAAGGTTATGTAGAAGACCAGGAGTCCGCCGAAAATTATGCCAGGCCAGACAAGATAATGGCTTACCCTGCGTATAACGAAAAAGACGATGGAGGCAAAGATCGTGCCGGGCAGCCAGCGGATCATCATATCGGGAGAAAGAAGCGAGGGGATAATATCTGCGGAAAGTGAGCGGCCGATCATCACCTCGAGCGAGCCTCGAGTCAACAGCCAGCCGGTGCCGGCGAGAAACCCGCCCACCACCGGGTAGGGAATGAAGCGCACAAGGTTTCCCAAATTGAACCTGCCGATCAGGAAGAACGCCAGGCCGGTGACCAGCGAACAGACGATGATCCCGGCCGCGACAGTCGGGAAGACGGCTTCGGGATTTCCCTTTGCAATCAGCACGGATGTGATCCCGCCTGCGGCGACGGCCAGCAGGGCAGCGGGACCATCTTGCGGGGTTACAGTGAATCCACGGAATTTTCCAAGCAACGCTACCACGACAGCAAGTGCCACGGCGCTGAACAGAAATAAACCGATCCCGCGCGAAAGATAAGGCTCCAGTGCGCCGCTAAAGATCAATGTGGAAAGGGAGATGCTCAAGACGACGAACATCAGACCCGCAATCAGACCTGCTGAAATGTTCGTGATGATTTTACGTCCGTGTAATGAATCTTTATTCATGTTTCAACGCCTCAAGATTGGGATGTTTTTAATTTGAGTGGGGAAATATCGTAAAACCAAATAGGACGAAGATTATAACATTGCGGTGGAAGACCGAAATCTTGATTTACCCCTTAACAACTTACTAACTGGTAAAGTATTTTACGTCATACCCTGCGGGACAGTTAGCTTGAATGGACGGTTATCGTCTTTATCGCCAGGTTCAAGTTGTTTCCAAGGAAATTTCTACTACTTTCGCCGCTTTTAGAGATAATTCCGCCATCACAACATACCTTGCCACCAATTCAATAGTGTATGCAGTGTGACTACTTGATGAACGCAATATTAGGATGGCTTTGGGCAGTGACTGTGGCCATAGGGTGATAATACCACTACTATGACCATAATCTTAGTCTTAGGGTTCATAACAAAATAACTTCCCTGAGTGGAGGTAACCACGAGGATAAATGGTGTAATTCCATTGCGGGCAGACATCGTGGTACGTGATATTCAAGGTAGCCATCTGTTCGTCCAAGATTTTTTCACCGGTGACGTATTTCTTGCGGACATGGTGAGCCGAAACCATCAATCCCGTTTGCGTTTTTGTTTCTCGAATGTATTGAGCAGCCAGTGCAAAAGTTCGCAACGGACAGCCAGCCCAGGTCTTACTGATTTCGCTGAACAGCCGATGTTCGATCGGATTCCATTTGGAGGCGCCGGTCGGATAGTGACAAACCGTTACAATCAAACCAAAGCGATCCGCAACCTGGTTGTGCAGGTGATATTTCCAGGCTCGAGACACCGCGCTGTTACTGCCGCCGCCATCCGCCTCGATCAGCAACCGTCCGGAATTTGGAAAACGCTCCAAGCGTTCCGTGGCACACCAAGCCGCAATGTTTTCCACCGCAAAAGCCGGAGTATCCGCCGAGCGACCCAGATAGACCGTGCCCTGATTGAACTGCAGATCGTAAACGCCGTACGGAACTGCGGTGCCCAGCGCATCCTGTTTGAAGTCATGCACGTGGACCCGTTCGGCGGTCTGACACCATATCCGTCCCGGGTTCCGGAAGTTGCCGACCAGCTCCTTTTTCTTCGTATCGGCGCTGATGCGCGGCTCGCCAGCCTCTTGATGTTGTCGGCGTTGTTCCTGAATATGTTCAAATTGCTTGTTGCGCTGCGGGTCCTGCTGAGTGCAGATTTGCTTGCTGTTGACCCGCAAACGATAATTGCGCGCTTTCAGTAAACGGCTGATGACGGGCTTGCTTACACGATGGCTTCCCAGGCGTTCTTGTATATCGCTCAGGCGACAATTCAACCACTTGCGGCTGCTCATCGGATCACCCGCTGTATGTGGTTCCACCAATTCCAGTAGCTTCGGTTCTAACTGCGGGTCTTTTTTTCGGCCCGCCAGCGTCCGCCTCCCTCCCGACGTTGCCGACCGACGGGTACCGTGGTGAGTTGATCCTGCAATTCGGCTTTACCGCGGCGAATCGTCTTTTCATCCAGACCCGTGATGAGTGCCAGTTGTCGGTCACTGGGACCATTGGTTTCTTCTGCTAACGTCGCCACGTACCAACGCCGTTGTGGTTCATTCAGCCTACTCAAGAAGAGGTTGATCCGTTGATGGCTTTTGATGATTTCCATGTCAAGCCCGTTTTGACAAGTCTCGCATTCACATTGGTGTATGACTGGTTCGCCGCTCATGTCGCTAGTATAGCCGATGTGAGGGAAGTTACAAATTTACGAACCCTAAGTAGCGCATGAGATCGTCTGACAGGAGAGAGAAGCCAAAGCCTCCCATAACGATTTTTAGGTTGGATATTTCTCGAATGGCAGCAATCAATTCCCTGGTTCGCTCAAATGGAAAATATAAACTTTGATTTTCCTTTGAATTATTCTTTTCATAATCCGGGGAGTCGCACGAGTCAGTGTTTCGCAGGGTGATCAAGATCATGACAGGTTCGTGTTGTTTGATCAATGTTTCAATGGTTAATTTCCATTGCTCTTGAGGGGTGCCCAGCATATCTTTGCAAATGACTTCAATCCCTGACTGTCTTGCTATTGCTGGAACTTGGATGAACGCGTACGGATAGATCGGAAATTTCTCCATGTTGGATGCGTTGAGGAGAAGAAGTCTTTGATTTGCCATACTCATTATTCCATTGATCTCAAAAGCGATAATTTGAACCAGTTTCCTTTTGGTTTGTCATGGGTAATGTCTCTTTAAGAAGACAAAGCTGCAAAACACAATATCGTCTTCATGATATATTGTTCCTTTCCATCAAGATGAGCAAACGCCTTTCAACACGTTCGATAAATTCTTCCGCCTGTTCCCTCCATGCGGGATTGGGATCGTTGAGCACGAAATTCGCCAATCCAAGTCCACGTGCCGCAATGAACGAATCGATCTCACCTACATGTCGTTCGGGCCAGCGACTGTGGCGGGTATATCCTTCCTGGAATGAGTCACACAATTTGGCAAAATCTTCTGATCCAAAATAATACAACGTAGTGGCAATATCCTGCATGGGCCAACCGAGCATCAAGTCTTCAAAGTCGATCGGTGAGAACGCGCCACGCTTGTTATGGACATTCCACTGATGCAGGTCACCATGAATGATGCGCATCGGTTCGCCGCTGGCTTTCAATCGGTTAATCGACTCTTGTGCCCATGCAATCCCTTTTTCGAAAACGACATGCCGCGCGGCAGGGAAGAGGGGAGAAAACTGTTCATCGAAAAGCAGCACAGGCTCGGGGAAGGGAAAGACGCGGTTAAATCGCAGGAGTGAAAGATCAGATGGTGGATGATACGTCGACGCGTGCGCATGAAGTCCCGCCATCAATTCTCCCAGTTTGGATATATTGGATTCGGACATGTCTTCGGAGAGGTCTTTTCCATCCACCCATGAGAAGACTTCGCACAATCTCGCCTCAGGGACTCCGCTCGCGCCTGCCTCAACCACAAGAGACCCATTCCTCGCTGGAAGCGGATGCGGCACACTGAGGTCGGTATCGCGTGCCAGTGCAGCAAGCCAATCCATTTCGGCAGCAACATGATCGTGATTGTGTCCGCCTTCAGGCATGGTGACACGCAAAATATATTTTTGCCCATCGCGTGTATCGATGCGGAAGATACCGTTCATATCGTTGGTGACCAATCGCAGGCGCGCCACATCCAAGTCATAATGCGTGAGCGCGTTGAGCGCAAGTTGACGCAGACGACGGGCTTGTCCACGAACTGTGAGCGATGAATAAGGTTTCATTTTCAAAGTAGCTTCACCGTAAGGCCAATCATTGGTTGTTTCAGAGGTAATCATTTTTCAGATAGTCCTCTTCAGCCTGTTTCAACCTCTTCAAGTGGTCGTTGAAATATTTGTCGCCAAGGAAGCCGACTCCCCAGTCCGGGGAGTTTTGCGTATGCACACCGATATGCCAGAG
>DATDAG010000436.1:0-5225 GCA_036525495.1 Anaerolineales bacterium | reverse complement strand
CATCGATGTGCGGTTCAAGAGCATTGTACGCGTATGCAAGTTTTGGTAATTCGAAAGCCATTTTTCTCTCCTTTGTTGAGTTGATCTGCCCCGCTGGCAGATTTTATGATTATCTGTCGAAAAAATTGTAGTCCGTTGAAGGCACGATGTCAAGAAAGATATTCATTTATGCAGAGGCTCAAGGTAAGACCTCAATATCATCACCGCCGCAAGGGCATCGTGATGACCGGAGCGCTTCTTGCGCGAAACTCTCATTTCAATGACCGCCGCGCGCGCATCTTTTGTACTGAACGATTCGTCCACCAGTTCGATCGGGATATTTGTTTGCTCCTTCAATACGGCTGCGAAATTACCGGCGCGCCTGCCTGCGAGATTCGGCTCCCCATCCTCGTTGAACGATTGGCCGATAATGATCAAGCCTGCATCGTTTTCAGAAGCGATGTTCGCCACCTGCGCCGCATCCATCAAGCGGGAGGTGTGTTTGATGACGGTCAACGGGCTGGCGATTGTCCCGGTCGGGTCGCTGAGCGCGAGACCGATCCGCTTTTCACCGTGGTCAACAGCGAGTATTCTCAATATGGCTCCATTGGTTGTGTAATGAGCGTTTGTTGCAAGCGTATCGAAATCAACAAGCTCGAAGGATATTCTCCATAACATATACTGCTTTGCTCATCTGTGGTTTCGATACATCTGCACTCAACCACCAAAATGGAACCATCTTTCACTGCGTCACCACCTCGATACGAAATGGCACAATGGGCACCCAGGGCCACCAGGATGGAGTCAATGAAATCTTCGGATCACTTATCAATGGGAGATTTTTCTCCAATTCCAATTGCGCGGCGGATACGCCAAGCCCTTGGATAAGCCGAGTCACTTGGGATGGATTCACTTGCTGGACGATCTCACGCTCGGCACGCATCGTCCAACGGAGGGAGCCATCTTCGAGCAGGACAGGGTCAGTGACCAGTTCAAAAGTGCCTGCGTCTGGTGCCGCGAGAAAGCCTGAGGGGAGAGAGGCGTTCAGGGCTAACGAGGCAAGTTCGGTTAAGTCAGATGCGTCTGCATAGAGGAACGAATATTCCACTTTCATGGACAATGTTAATTGGGTGCCTGCCGCGCCCACAGGCAGGTCATAGACTTCCGAAAGAATTTGCGAGAGGGCGAAAGTCTCGTCGAAGAGAATGTCACCCTCGTTCAGTTCATCCAACAGGCGCGCGCGCGCATCGCTTTCCAAACTTTTCGACAAGAGAATCTTCGCGCCTGTGCGGTCTGCCTCGGTCGCCTGCACTGACGCGCGCTCGCGCCCCCCTTCCGTTGGTTCCGGATTCGTCACCGACAACGCAAGCGCAAGGCGGCTTTCAATGACGTTGACAACTTCAACATCAAGGTTTCCCGCAATCCCTCCCACGACCGCTTCGATGGGCAACTCGAGGGTGTTGCCAACACCCGCTTCAACCACGCCTTCCTCTGTCACCGCAAAACGGATCTCACCTCCCAGCACGATCGTTCCTTCCGGTACGACAACTTCATTTTGGGTGAGGTTGCGAAAAATCACGATCCCTTTGGCGTTCGATTGTGGCACCATGCCTTCACCCATCACAAGAATTTTCTGCACACCATCAACCACGATCCGTTTTTCACGTGCCGGTATGCTCCCGGTGATAAAAACCGAGTTTACCGATGGGCTGGCAGTGACTGGCACAACAACACTCTGCACCTTCGTGATGGGATTTAATCTGACCTGTGCGCGCGGGATAAACAAAGCGACCAGCGCAAGCACAGACAAAACGCCAACGAAGAATGTGACAATCCTTGTCACCGGATGCGCTCGCCACGCCTCTTCCCGGACTTGAACCTGCTCCCGTTTTTCGCGCAGAGTCTTATCTGGAACTCTGCGCGGCAGCCTCCTCGTCTTCGATTTGGGCCATGCAATTCGTTGTGCATCCCCCGTGGACGTGAACACAGGAATCCCGACCGCCTCCGCACTTGCGCGGGCACGCCGCTGACGCGTAACCAACCCCAACTGCGCGCCAAGAGACGAGGCGTGCCGTTGAAGCACTTTCAGATCCACCTGCCTCAGCGTGATTTTTTCGAATTTGGGCCACACCAACAGAATGCGCGGCGTCTTCGCCCAAGACATCCTGTCGCGGACTGAAATGAGGTCGTCGTGCGATTCGAGCGTGATGATCTGTGTCTTCATCCTCTCAAATTATAACGGCAACACAAGAGAGTGCGTTGCACCGGCTGGCGCAACGCACTCCAGGGTACTAATCCACCCAACGACCTGCCCGTCGCATCAACTCCAACAGTTCTGACATATCTTCGTCCCTGCCAAAGTATTCGCTCACGCGGAGCGCTTCGCGGTATACATCCGCAAACGAACTGCCTTCAGCCCAATAACTTTCTTTGAGTATCTCGGCAAATTCCGCAACGACGACCGATCTCTGGAAATATGGATCGGAGCGTTCAAAACTTCTTGCCAGATCGGCAACGCGGAAATCCTTCGACATTTCTACAACCTGCCGCGTATCGGGGTCTTCCCAACGCAGAAAGACGGTTGCGATGTTCCCGTAAGCTTCAGGGTAGAGTTTGACTTCATACAAGGCGGTGACAGAATGTCCCGCGCCGATCTCGCCTGCATCCACGGAGTTATCACGGAAGTCGTCATCCTCGATGGCGCGGTTCTCGAAGCCGACCAGGCGATAGCGCGCTACGACTTCGGGGTTGAAATCCACCTGTATCTTGGCATCCATCGCAATGGTTTGGAGCGTGGAAGTAAGATTGTCAATGAACAGACGTTTTGCTTCGCGCATATCGTCCACGTAGGCGTAGAAACCATCACCATTATCGGCAAGTTGTTCCATTAGGGTATCGTTGTAATTGTCCATGCCGAAGCCGATGGTAGTCATCGTGACACCCTCATCTACATAGCCGCGGATCTCCTCGAGGATCACATATGCTTCCGTGTTACCCACGTTGGCAACGCCATCGGAGCAAAGGATGACTCGGTTGATGCCTTCGGGATTGTATGCCTGCATCGCCATGCGATATCCAAGGCGGATTCCCGCTTCGGCATTGGTCGCGCCCTCGGGGCGAAGACTGTAGATCACCGAGAGAACGGCATCTTTGTCCGAACCAGGCGTGGGGCCGAGGATGACGCGGGCGTCTGTCCCGTAAACGACTATGCTGACAGTGTCACGTCTATCGAGTTGTTCAACAAGCAGTTCAAGCGAACGCTTCACAAGCCCGAGGCGGTTGTCCATGTCCATCGAGCCGGAGACGTCGATCACGAACGTCAGCGAAGCGTCCTTTCGTTCATAATCAGGAACTTGATAGCCTTGAACACCGACCCGTAACATTTGATAACGCTCAGTCTGAGTGAAGGGCGAGGGCGCGCCATCAATGGAAATATTGAACGCCTGATGGGCGGCCGGGTTGGCATACCCCTGATCAAAGAAGTTGACATACTCCTCCACGCGCACAGAGGCGGGAGGCACCTGCAATCCATCCTTGAGATAGTTACGCATGATGGTGTAGGAGCCTGTGTCCACATCGAGCGCAAACGTGGAGAGGTGATCATCCTCGGTGTCTATGGATGGGTTGACACCATAGTCTTCAAAGAATGTGTCGTAGGGTTGGCGCTTGGCTGACGGGATTCCCCAATTCTGCCCAGAAGAGTCCAAAGCAGAGAGCGGCGCTTCGACTTCCGGGGAATATGCGGTCCCTGCCGGAAGAGGCGCGGCTGGTTCTTCAAGAGGTGGATAGTTGTTCTTTGACTCATTTCGCGAGTCCGGCGTCTGAGTAGTGGCCGTGCCAGCACAGGCAGAGGTCAATAACAACAGGAATAACATCCCCATCAAAAGGGCATTACGATTGGTGAACATTTTCTTCTCCTTCTTGGATACGGACAAAACACAGTTAGACGCTCAACGGGTCGGCGTTCCCGTTGCATCTGTTGGCAAGATCAGGTCATATGCCCTCCGTTCCGGTGAGATGTGTTCACCAAATCGATATTTTTCTTCATGCTTTTTTGACGTCGGGGAGATAAGAATGTTCCCCCAAGCTTGGGAATCAAAAATGGGATGAGCCGCGATGCGCGTTCATCCCATTTTCAGGATCAATGGTTTTAAGTTATTGATTTGCAAGGAACACCAGCGACTCGCCTCCATCGATGGATGTGATCGTTATCGTGGCGGTAGACCCTTCTTTTTCGAATGTAAGCAAAGCGCCGCCGCCAGTATCGGGCACGGAAAAGAACTCAGTCCAGCCCAGGTTGACCATTTCCGCCTTGTAATAATCGAATACTTCAGTCACCGTTGCCTGGGCTTTGAAGCTGTACAGGTCAGACGATTCAGCCCCGGCAGTTGCCACAGGCATGACTGGTATCCCATTCCACTCTGCCAGTGGCTCATCCTGCGGGTCGGTGATATCACCGATATCCGGCATTGCAGAGGGGATCGCAACAATCGTTTCAAGTGGCATGGATGTAGCAAATGACTGCAGGGTTTCAAGCGGCATGGCTGTCGCGAATGATTGCACCGTTTCCACCGCCTCCTGTGCATCACTGATCGGCTGGGTGACGAAATTACAGGCAAGGACAAAAACGATCAGAACAAACAACAACAGATATTTCGATAAGCGTGACATATGGGTATCTCCTTTGGTCAATCAATCATACTCCATTGCTATAACAAACGATTGGGAACTATGTACTATCAATCAGCAAGGGCGACCACTACGGTCGCCCTTGTGTTATTTCAACTTCTCTTCGATCGCTTTTGGGAGCTTACCCAAGGCTTCCTTGACATCACCACTCAGGCTTCCTTGCGCCAGATTGGGACGTCCGCCACCTTTGCCGCCGATGCCTGTGATGAGATCGCCAGCCTTCAACCCTCTCTTGACAAGGTCTTCGGTCAGGACTCCAATTACGCTTGATCCCGTTACGAGGACAGCCGCCCCCGCTTTGGGATACTTCTCGCGAAACTTGTCCGCCAGCATCCGGAGCGTATCCGCGTTGGAGTTCGGGATTTCGACCGCCAGAACGTGGACATCCTTCACAGTTTGAACGTTATCAAGTTGCATATTGAAGACTGAAAGAGCCTGTTGGCTTCTTAAAGCCGCCATCTCTTTTTTCAATTCAGAAACTTCATCCTGCAAAGCATCCACCTTTGCAGGGACTTCGTCCAAGGAGGTCTTCAACGCGCTCGCAGTTTGCTTGAGAG
>DATDAG010000435.1:0-5740 GCA_036525495.1 Anaerolineales bacterium | reverse complement strand
GAGGCAACGCCATAGCAATAGGTAGTCAGCTCTTCGAAGGTCTGATAACGGGATTGGGTCAGGTCACGGCTGACACCATCAATTAACTGCAGGGCGTAATGGCGGGGAATATGGTATCGGGCGATGGTATCTGCCCATGCGGCGGCGACCAGGTCTTCGTCCAGGAAAGAAGCTTGCTCCACCATCCCACGCCAGTAATCAAGTTGGGACTCACGCTCATTGTCAATGGATTCATCCACAATATCATCCACTGTGCGGCAAAAAGCGTATAAGGCTCGGACAGCAGAACGTTTCTCCTCAGGGAGCAGCCCAGATGCAAAGTGGAAGGATTTGCTGTGTGCCGCTGTGATCTTTTCGGATTGGCTGTAGGCTTTGCGCAGCGCCACATCTCCGGCCCAATAGGAAAAGAATGGGCGGGTTGAGGGATGCGGGATATTTCCAGCAAGGTCAAGTAGTTGGTTTTCCCAGTTCGCGTGTGACTGCATTTCGCACCTTCAAGATTTAGGATGGCAAGATTGTACAGGTTTTGTATATATTTGTCAAGTATTTATTTTTTATACCTTGACAAATTCTGTGCAACATGTATAATGTCACTCATCGATGATTAAGTAACCTGAAAATCAGCAAAGGCGTATCAAAACCATCGAGGCAATCTACTACTAAGGAAAAACATGAACAAACCAACTGCAATTGTGATCGGGGCTGGAATCGGTGGAATCGCTACCGCCGCGCGCCTCGCTAAAAATGGATATGACGTGACCGTGTTCGAAAAGGAAGCCACCCCAGGCGGGCGGGCTAATCAGATCGTGCGTGACGGTCACCGCTTCGACATTGGCCCGACCCTGTTTCTCATGCCCGAAGTTTGGGAGGAAACCTTTGCCTCTCTCGGCGAAAAGATGAGCAACCATCTCGACCTGCGCCGCATTGACCCCACATATAAAGTTCACTTTGATGATGGCTTACGCCTGGAGTTAACATCTGACATCGGCAAGATGCAGGAACAACTGGAAGCCGTGGACAAAACTGCCTTTACTGGTTTTCTCAGTTACATCGCCGAAGGAAGCAAGCATTACAAGATATCGCTCGAAAAATTCGTCGGGCGCAACTTCTATAACATCTTTGAATATTTCAGCCTGAAAAATCTGCCCTTGATTGTGCAGCTCAAGGCACTGAAAAAACATTTTACCAACACGGGCCGCTTCTTCAAGGACGAAAGGCTCAAAGCCGCATTCACCTTCCAGAACATGTACCTTGGCCTCAGCCCCTACGATGCCCCTGCCACCTACTCGCTTCTGCAATATACAGAGCTAGCCGAGGGAGTTTGGTATCCCATGGGCGGCATGTATGCAGGCATTCAGTCTTTGGTCAAGGTGGCTGAGAAGTTGGGAGTCAAGTTCCACTACAACGCACCCGTCAAGCGCATTGAAACCAACGGTATCAAGGTGCTCGGCGTGGTCCTTGAAGATGGACGCGCATTCACATCCGATATTTTTGTCGGTAACGCAGACCTGCCTTATATCTACAAAGAACTTTTACCAAACAATGCCGAAGCAAAGAAGCTCGATGAAAAACTCTATACTTGTTCCACTATCATGTTCTATTGGGGTGTAGACAAAGAGTACAGCCAGATCGCACACCACAACGTTTTTCTCGGCGGCGATTACAAAGCTTCGTTCGATCAGATCTTTGAAGACCACAGATTACCCGATGTGCCGTCCTTCTACGTTCACGCGCCTGCACGCACTGACCAAGCCGCCGCACCTGAAGGACAGGATACGCTCTACGTGCTCGTCCCGGTCGGTCACCTCGATGCACGCTCCGAGCAGGATTGGGATGCCATGGTCAACCGAGCCCGTGAAACCGTGTTCAACCGTCTCAGCAAAGAAATGGGTGCAATTGACCTGAAGGACCATATCAAGTTCGAGATCGTGTACCAGCCCAAAGTGTGGAAAGAACGCTTCAATCTCGAGAAAGGCGCAGCGTTCGGGCTCAGTCACAATTTCTGGCAGGTCGGCTACCTCCGCCCACAAAATCGTCACAAACAGTATAAGAACCTCTATTTCGCTGGCGCATCCACACACCCAGGTACAGGGCTTCCCATCGTTCTGCTATCCGCAAGGTTAACAACCGAGCGCATTCTGAAGGAAAAAGGTACAATACCTGTGCAAAACGTGGTCAATGCAGTTTCAACTGCACGAGCCTAAATTCAGGTTTCACAGGAGCAAGAATGAGCATCAGCCAGACACCCACCTACAACATCAAAGTTGTCCTCAACCGAACGGGCATTGCCGCCGACACTTTGCGCGCATGGGAACGCCGTTATGGACTCCCTGTGCCTCAGCGCACGCAAGGCGGGCACCGTTTGTATTCTGACTACGACATCGAAACCATCAAGTGGTTGATGGATCGTCAGAACGAGGGACTTTACATTTCCCGCGCAGTGGATCTGTGGAACGAACAGATCGCATCAGGTTCGGACCCTCTGGCTGGTGCCGCCTCAGAAAGCCCTGTCTCACCTATGGCTGTCCCTCCCACCGCTCCCGATTCAACGCTCTCCACCCTGCGCGCAGACTGGGTCTCAGCCTGCTCCGATTTTGACGAAGTGGCTGTCGAGCAAATCCTCAATCAGGCTTTCTCGCTCTTCCCCATCGAAGCCGTATGCACGGAATTGATCCAAAAAGGGATGTCTGACATCGGCAACCTGTGGTACGAAAACAAATTGAGCGTGCAGCAAGAACACTTCGCATCCAGCCTCGCCATACGACGCATAGATGCGCTGCTCAGTGCAGCACCAGCGCCGACCCGCAAAGAGACCATCATCGTAGGCTGCCCTGCAGACGAGTGGCACACTTTCACGCCACTGATGATCTCGCTCTTCCTGCGCCGCCGCGGCTTCAGGATCATCTACCTCGGCGCAAACGTCCCTGCAGACCGCTTTGTAGAAACCGTCAAAGACACCAGTGCGAACCTCGTCCTGCTCGTGGCTCAACAACTGGTCAGCGCTGCCACTTTGCAGGGAGCCGCAAACGCCCTGACGAACAAAAACATTCCAGTTGCCTTTGGCGGGCGCATCTTCACCCTGCGCCCAACCCTGAAGGACTATATCCCAGGCTACTTCCTCGGTAACGAGATCGGCAGTGCTGTCAATGAAATCGAAAAAGTCTTGAATTCCAAAAACCTGCCCAAGGCTGTCAAGACCGCATCGCAAATGCACACCGTTGCACATCAGGCATTCATCTCAAAACGCACAAAGATCGAAGCCACGCTTAAGGAAATGCTTCAGCCGCTCGCCATCTCCCCCAATGAGATCAATACCAGCATCCACTTTCTCGGCGATCACATATCTGCCGCTCTGCAACTGGGTGATATGTCACATGTCTCCGCTGAAATAGATTGGCTGAGAATGCTGCTGGCATCACATGCCACAAACCCCGAACAGCTTGTCGAGTTCATGGATATCTACGCTCAAGCCGTGGATAAAAACATCAACGGACAGGGTAAACCCATCGCTGAATGGCTGAAAGAACAAAACCGGAAATTGATGGCACAGTAAAACAAACGTAAGCACACCGTCATCATCGAAGAAAAAAGAAATGGCGAAGAATTAAGGCAAAGGAAAAAGGTAACAAATGGCTCGCAACTCACTGATCGTATTTCCCATATTGATTTTGATCGGCGGACTGATCGCTCTCGCTGGAAGTCAAGGCGGCGCCACGTTTGGCGGCGTCCCAATCTTTATGATCGCTGTCGGCCTGGCATTCCTGATCCAGTGGCTGGTCTTTATTCCCTCTTATTTGTTTCAGACCGAAAAATTTTTCGACCTGACGGGGAGCCTAACCTACATCTCCGTAGTCACTGTCGCGGTTTGTTACAGCCGCTACAGCATCCCCTTGGATGCCCGCTCCATTCTGCTCGCGGTATTGGTGGGTATCTGGGCAGTCCGCCTGGGAGCTTTCCTGTTTGGGCGCATCAGAAAAGCGGGCAAGGATGATCGCTTCGACGAGATCAAGCCCAACTTCTTCCGCTTCCTGAATGTGTGGACGATTCAAGCCTTATGGGTGACATTCACCACCGCAGCCCCACTCGTTGCCATTACAACATCCAACCGAAAAGAATTTGATGCGTTCGCCATCGTCGGGCTTCTGGTTTGGGTCTTCGGATTTGCCATCGAAGTCATTGCAGACATGCAAAAAAGCCGTTTCAACGCAGACCCATCCAACAAAGGCAAATTCATTCAAACTGGACTATGGTCTCGCTCACGACATCCAAATTATTTTGGCGAAATCGTCCTATGGATTGGTATCGCCCTCATTGCTGCGCCCGTTCTGCAAGGCTGGCAATGGATAGCCATGATCTCGCCCATATTTGTGACCATCCTCCTGACCCGCATCAGCGGCATCCCCATGTTGGAGAATAAAGCTGATACAAAATGGGGCGGGCTGGCAGAGTACGAAGCGTACAAGAAAAATACACCTGTATTGATCCCCCGTTTGTCAAAGTGATGGAAATCATGAGCATTCTAAAAATCCTTCAACTCATCGCAATCATTCTGACTATCGTAACTGGACTGGTCTCCCTGCTTTGGCCGCGCAGCGTGCAAGGATTTACAGGGCTGACCGCACCCGATGGACGCGGCATCACCGAGATCCGCTCCATTCTCGGCGGGCTCTTCATCGGACTCGGCATTGCCGTCTTAGTGCTGGCAACCCGTGAGGTCTATCAAATGCTCGGAATCATGTACCTTGTCATCGCCGCTGTTCGGCTTGTATCCATCTTTGTGGATAAATCCTCCGTCCAATCCAACTGGGTCAGCCTCGCGGCTGAGATCGTGTTGGGAATCGTGCTGGTGCTGTAATGAAACTCGCAAAGATCATCTCCTTGCTTGGCGTTCTAGCCATGACCGCCGCGCTCATCAATGGCTTCACCGTCGGTGACTTTTCAGGCGAAGGCAGCCAACTACTGGCCATGCCGTGGGGCATCGTTTCGCTGGTGGACCTCTACACGGGATTCATTCTATTCTCGATGTGGATCATCTACCGCGAGAAGTCCCTACCCATTGCCATCGTTTGGACAATCGCCATGATGACCCTGGGATTCTTCGCGGGTGCTCTCTATGCTTTGATCGCTCTGCAAAACAGCAACAATGATTGGCGAAAATTCTGGTTGGGAAAACATGCCTGATAAAGCGCGTGAACTGTTGGAAGAATTTCGTGCCGTTATAGGCAGGGTGGGTCTACTCGATACGATCCTGCCTCCGATCATCTTCCTGCTCCTGAACGGACTGGCAGGTTTTACCGCCGCGATGTTCGGCGCGTTGGGGCTCTCTGCCTTGATCGCCATCTCCCGCCTCCGCAATGGACAATCTCTGGTCTACGCGCTGGCAGGCATGGGAAGTGTAGGTTTGGCGATCGCGCTCGCGCTTCTGCTCGGACGTTCAGAGGGCTTCTTCCTCCCAGGCATTGTCAATGGCGGATTGACTGTTGCCCTCGCGCTGGTCAGTCTCGTCATCCGCAAACCGATGGTGGCGTGGACAAGTTATCTCGCCCGCCGCTGGCCCCTCGAATGGTACTGGCACGAGCGCGTCCGACCCGCCTACTCCGAAGTGACGGCTGCATGGCTTGTGTACTTCGCGTTGAAATTATTCTGGCAGGTTTCACTGTTCCAGGCGAACGCCGTTGACGAGTTGACTCTGGTCAATACGTTGACAGGCTGGCCTGCCACCATTGCCTTGCTCGTCGTT
>DATDAG010000434.1:0-4260 GCA_036525495.1 Anaerolineales bacterium | reverse complement strand
CCAGCAGATAACCAGAAAGTAATTGGTTGTTTGAAAACTCGGTGGTCTCAATACATTCCTCGCTACCGCTCGGAACTACTCAAACACCAGAACCAGGAGAATACTTAATGTTGAAACAATCACATGCAATTTCAGAAGAACTGATCGAATGGCGGCGCGACTTCCACATGCACCCGGAGATCGGATTCGACCTGCACCGCACATCGAAAATTGTCGCGGACGAGTTGGAAAAGATGGGATATAGAGTCAGGCGCGGGGTCGGGAAGACCGGCGTGGTCGCAGAGATCGGTGAAGGCGGCAAATTGGTCGCCATCCGCGCGGATATGGACGCGCTCCCCATCCTTGAACAGAATGAAACTGAATATGTGTCTCAAACGCCCGGAGCCATGCACGCCTGCGGACATGACGCACACACGTCCATGGCGCTTGGCGCGGCTTTATTGTTATCGAAGGAGAAATTGCCTGGGCGTGTGCGCTTCCTGTTCCAACCCTGTGAAGAAACTGCAGATGATGAGGGCAAGAGCGGCGCACAACGCATGGCAACGGAGGGTGCCATGGACGGCGTGGACTACGTGATCGCACAACATGTTGACCCTTCCCATCCTGTCGGTTCGATTGGTATTAATGCCGGTCCCTGCTCGGGTGGTGTGGATACCTGGTTCGCGACGATCACCGGCAAGGGGGGGCACGGAGCGCACCCCGACCAGACGATTGACCCTTTCCATTTATTGGCGCACGTCATCCTGGGGCTGAACGGGATCGTCTCGCGCAGGATCGACCCATTCCAACCGGCTGTCGTCAGCATTGGCGTGGTCAATGGCGGCTTTACTCAAAACGTGATCCCCGACCAGATACAGATCAGCGGAACATTGCGTTTCACGAATGAGGACATCCAAATGCGCATCCGTGAAGAGATGAATCGCGCATTCGAAGTCGCGAGACTGATGGGCGGAGACTATGAGCTCAAGTTCCAATACGGGGGACCACCAATGATCAATGACGAAATGGTCTCGGATGTGATCGAAGCGACCGGGAAGGAAATGCTTGGCACGGACAACGTCCACGAGATCCGAAAGACGATGGGCGCGGAGGATTTCAGCGAGTTCCTCAACCTGGCGCCCGGAGCCATGTTCACGCTCGGGGTACAGAAGAAAGGACATGAAGACTTCAAACTCCATCATCCCAAGTTCGACCTCGACGAACGTGCTCTGCCGGTCGGCACCGCCATGCTGGTTGAAACAGCCAAACGATTTCTCAATGCTGGATAGGAATTAAGATAAACATCCCGTGTCACAAAATACACGGGATGTTTGTTACTTGCACATAGAATCTGAAATTGCTATAAAATATCCGTAGGGAATGCCTCTGGGGTATGTTGATTTCTTATGCAAGTTATTGTTTCTATAGTTATATCCTGTTATCACTGATCATTTTTTTGTGTACGGGATATGTTTACCGCGTCAATTCCAAACGGGCGGCTGATGACCCGGAAAAAAGAGACTACCCCCTGTCAGCAGTAACATTGACCATTTTATGGCCCTTCCTTGTTCTGGTGGTGGCGTTCTTGTTTATTCTCAAGGCACTGGCATATGGTTTATTCCTGATACTTTTCACCATTGCCCTTGTTGTTATCCGAAAACCTTTCATAGTTAAATGGCTCATCAAAATTGCGACAAAGATTGGAACCATGTTCTTAAAGGCAAACACGTTCTTGATCAGGGCATTTTTCCCGCCAACAAGATCCCATCCAATATAATAAATCCCGCATGTTTTGCGGGACCTATCTCAAACGAAACATTCTTAAGTATAAATGATAGGGGATCATCATCAGGAAACCGACGACGATCACAACTTGCCCGATTAAGACGCCCCCCGATTGCCAGGGACCGAAGTAGGGGGTCGTCGGCAGCAAGTGCGATCCCATCCCAAAGACATCCGCCATACCGGTGAAGACAGAGACAACATATCCCGTACCGACCAGCCTCATGCCGATGTCTGCAACGATACTGCGCGGATCCCTGCCCCACAATGCGATCAACCCAACATATCCGCCAATGCAGATCATTGCCAGCCCGATCAGGAACACGGCAATCTGAATGAATCCGACTACGGGGCTTCGATCCCAGCCGAACCAGCCGGGTTTGGCTCCAACGGCAAATACGAAGAATCCAAATATGACCATGAGCAGGCTGAAACGGATTCGCAGGTATGAGATTCGGTAATCGGATTCGCCGTTCATGACGGTAAATTCTTTCTCAGAAATCTCAGCCAGTTTCCGCCAAGGACGTTCGCCGCGTCTACTTCGCTGTAGCCGCGTTCCATTAATTTTGTGGCGATGATCGGCAGGTCAGCGATCGAATCCAGTTCGGGGGGGATGGACTGCAAGCCAAAGCCGCCGTCAAAATCCGAGCCGATGGAGACATGTTCGGAACTACCCGCCAGTTGACAGACATGGTCAATGTGTGCGATCAACGCGTCCAACGGGACCTCTTCGCGGCGACTGCCATTCTTACGCACCCATCCCACTTTGAGGAATGCGTTAAGCGGAATGACACCAATTACACCTTCACGCTCGATGAGCCCGCGGATCACTGCATCAGGTAAATGACGGTTCGTATCCGCGCCGCGCATGAGCGCCGCGCAATTGGCATGGGTCGCCATGACAGGTCCTTCGTAACGGTCAAGCGACTCGTACGCGGCAGCTTCGTCCATGTGACTAAGGTCGAGGATGAAATTATAGTCCGCCATGGCGGAGATGAGTTGACGCCCTTCACTAGTCAACGGACCCGGGTCGCTTGTTCCTCCACAATAGCGCGTACCCGCCCATGCAAGACCGATCATGCGCAAACCCAGGTCCCACCACTCGGAAAGTTCATGCGGTGAGCGGATGCCGTCCGCGCCCTCCATAAGGTAGATCAAGCCAACGGGGTGTCCGCTTTCGTCATGTTCAGGCCTGGACCAGTGCTCGATAACGGAATCAAGTTCAGGCGTCGAAGAGATGAGGCGGAATTTGTCGGGGTGAGCATCTGCCAATTTTCGGTAGACATCCACCTGGTCGCGATAGAGGCGGTGTGCAGATTCAGAGTCTGTATAAACGATGGAATCAGCCAATTCCCTCTTTTTGGCGGGGGTTGCGTATAACGTCGAAAATACGACCGCCACCCTGCCCTGCTGATATTCGGGCCAGCCGACGATGCAATCACCGTTGCGCTCCGGGGTGGTCGTGCCAGCTTCGAGGCGGCGCGTTTCCTTGACCGAACGCGTGTAATCCCGCCCATAGGTAAGCATGTTCCAGGCAAGGTCTTGATGCGAGTCTATGATCAGCATGAGCATGAAAGAACGTCCCGCTTGTTGCGGGACGCTCTCGTTTTACTTGTCTTCTGGTGTTTCTTCTGGCTGTTCCCCATTTGAAGGTTCAGAAGCGTCCTGCCCTTCATCAGTTTCAGGCATCTGTTCTTCAGCGGCTTCCGCAGGTTCAGGAGCGTCCTGCCCTTCATCAGTTTCGGGCATTGGTTCTTCGGTGACCTCTGCAGGTTCAGGTAATTCCTCTTCAATGGCTTCATCCTGATCCATTGTATCGAACTCGGCAGTCATCAGTTTGAAGTCCTTGTCTGCAAAGGCTGCAGAGTCAACTTTGCGCAGGCTCAAACCGATGCGATGCTGTTCCGGGTCGATGCGGATGACGCGCAGGCTCTTCACGTCGCCTTCCTTGAGCACTTCCTTCGGGTGTTCGATACGGTTTTCAGAGATCTCGGAGATGTGGATGAGACCTTCGATATCGCCTTCAAGCCGGGCGAACGCGCCGAATTTGGTTAGGCGGGTGATGATCCCCTCGACCAGTTGCCCAACGCTGTACTTTTCAAGACGTTCCTTCCAGGGATCATCCAAAAGAGCGCGGATGGAGAGCCCGATGCGTTTCTTTTCACGGTCAATGTTGATGACTTTGACCTTGACCTCCTCCCCCACTTCCAGCGCTTCACGCGGATGTTCGATATGATCCCACGAAATTTCGGAAAGGTGGACGAGTCCATCAGCGCCATTTACATTGATGAATGCGCCGAAATTCGCAATACTGGTGACGCGCCCATTGTACACTTCGCCTTCTTCCAATTCCTCGAGTACGCGGTCCTTGATGGACTGGCGCGACTCGGTGCTTGCGGCTTTTTCAGAAAGGATAAGGCGGCGGCGTTCGCGGTCCACTTCGATCACACGGACGGAAATGGGCTCATTGACCATTTTCTGCCAGCGCTGTTCGGGTGT
>DATDAG010000433.1:0-4882 GCA_036525495.1 Anaerolineales bacterium | reverse complement strand
GTGATGTATTGGTCACGCCACTACAGGTTGCTTCCTTCATCGCGGCATTGGGCAACGGAGGCACATTGTATCGTCCACAGTTGGTGGAGAGGATCGAACCTGTGGATGGCGGTCCCGCCACTCAGGTCTTCAAGCCGGAAGCGCGCGGCACACTGCCGATCCAGCCCTTCCGTATGGACCTCATCAATGAGGCGATGATCAGCGTGGTCAAAGACCCGGATGGAACCGCGTATTTTCGATTGCGCGGTTTGCAGATCCCCGTTGCTGGGAAGACCGGCACGGCTGAATCAGGAAGCGATCTGCCACATGCCTGGTTCGCAGGATACACGATGGCGAGCGAGAATACAGGCTTGCCGGATATTGCCATCGCGGTCATCATCGAAAATATCGGTGAAGGATCGGATTACGCCGCGCCGGTCTTTAAACGAATCGTCGAGACCTATTATTCTGGCGCGCCGCAAACCTTCTACTGGTTCGAATCAAACTTCGGTGTGACGAAAACACCGACTCCCATTGGCGGCGTCCCAACCGAAACGCCGAGACCGTAATTTAGGTGAATATTTGACTCCCGAAAGTACCTTACAAGGTCTCATTATCAAAGCCCAATCTGGTTTCTTTACCGTAGAGACCAGATTGGGCTTGGTTGTTTGTCAACTGCGCGGCAAGTTGAAGCAGGGGCGCGCCACCGGCGATATCGCGGCTCTTGGGGATAAAGTTCAGATCACGGTATTGGAGGATGGGACCGGGGTGATAGAAAAGATCGAAGAGCGCAAGCAGGCAATCGTCCGGTTGGACCCGAGACCCCAGGGTGAGTATCAACAGGTTTTGCTCGCGAATGCAGATCAGGCTGTCTTCGTCTTTGCATGCGCACATCCCAAACCGAAATTAAGAATGCTGGATCGTTTTCTTGTCGTCGCCGAAAAACAAGGAGTCTCACCGATCATCGTTGCAAACAAAACTGATCTCGTGGATGACGCAAAACATATTTTTAGTTTATATGAATCGATTGATTACCGAGTGATCTATACCTCGATAAAAACCAATGAAGGCGTTGACGAATTGAAGTCTGCGCTTGCGGGAAAGATCAGTGCGTTCGCGGGACCGAGCGGAGTGGGTAAATCGAGTCTGTTGAATGTGCTTCTTCCAAAACTGGAACTCGATGTAGGCGAAGTAAGCAAGGCGATGAAGAAGGGCACGCATACGACCGTGACGCGCGAGCTGTTCGCGCTCGAAGGCGGCGGATACGTTGCCGATACGCCGGGCTGGAAGTCGCTAGCATTGTGGGATACCGAACCTGAAGAAATGGAAGCGTATTTCCCAGAATTGCGCGATCTTGTGCAAGGCTGTCAGTTCAGCGATTGCACGCATACGCACGAACCAAATTGCGCGGTGCTAGCCGCCGTGAAAGACGGGCGCGTGCATCCTGAACGTTTCGATTCTTTCTTGCGACTGAGAGCGGGGAACGATTGACGATTTTCGATTGACGATTTACGATTGATTGATGAATTCAAACTGGGAATTGATCGGTCACGAATGGGCTGTGGACATGTTGAAAAAGCATGTCGTCACTGGGACTCCGCGCCATGCGTATCTTTTCTGCGGACCTCCCGGTCTGGGCCGCCGCACACTGGCTTTACGCTTCGCCCAGGCATTAAACTGCACGACTCCATCTGACGCAGGAATCCCGTGTGGGACTTGCCGCGACTGCAAAGGGATTCAATCCATGCAGCACGCAGATCTGACTGTCATCCAAGCCGAAACCGAGGGAGGGACGATGAAAGTGGACCAGATCCGCGACATGCGCAAGACAATGATCCTCAAGCCCTATATGTCAACATACCGCATAGGTCTGTTCCTGCGCTTCCAGGAAGCGAACGATAATGCCGCGAATGCGCTATTGAAAACGCTCGAAGAAGCGCCATCCTATGCGGTCTTGATCCTGACCTCTGACAACCCCGAACAGTTATTGCCGACCATTGTTTCAAGATGTGAAGTGCTGCGGTTGAGGGCATCATCACTCGAACAAGTTCAAAAAGAATTGGAGACCAGAGGCTTGGAGACTGGGAATGCAAAGTTGGTCGCCCACATTTCAAGCGGACGGATGGGATATGCAATTCAGCTAATGGAGAACGACTCCCTGCTTGAAAGCCGTGACGAACGGTTGAACGATTTAATTACTTTACTCCCCGCCTCGCGCGTGGAAAAATTCATGTATGCTGATCAATTATCGAAAGATAAAGACTCCATGCGGCAGGCGATCCTCTTCTGGCTCTCGTACTGGCGCGATGTGATGCTGCGAACCGCCCAAGCCGAGACTCCCCTCGTCAACGTTGACCGCAATGTGGAGATCGAAGACCTTGCGGGGAAGATGGATCTTTCCGCCGCTCGAAATATAGTAAGCAATCTCGAGGATACTCTCGAAAAAATGGAAAAGAACGTCAATCCGCGTTTACTGGCAGAGGTCATGTTATTGGATTTGCCAAAGGTTTAGGAGTACATCATGTGCAGAAGCATCAAAACATTACGAAACGCCGAAATCCCCGCCACCGAGGAGGAAATCCGCGCCGCGGCGTTGCAATATGTAAGAAAGGTGAGCGGTTATCGCAAGCCTTCCAAGGTCAATGAAGAGGCGTTCGAGAGGGCTGTGGAAGATGTGGCGGAGGTGACGAAGAGGATGCTTGATGGGTTACAAAGCCAAAGATTTCAGAAATAATCGAATACAAACCTTTCGTATTTCAACCTTCCGACACTGAAAATCGGCATAATTTAGTGCTTGGTTATAGCTTCATGGTAATCGCCTTCATCAAATTTACATTGGCAAAACTCGATTCAACTAACCGCAAGATTTGTTTATGAACCAGCAGATCAAATTAAAATTTACTTGAGATGGCGATAATCCAACTTGTAGATATCTTCCATCCCCTCTGTCTCATCCATATGTGACCCGATTTTCTTGAACCCTAAACGCTGGGCTAGCTTGAGTGAGGAAATATTGTTTGGGTTAATGGTCAAAATAAACTCAGAAACCAAGTGTTGTTGATATGCCCATGTCATTAGTGCTACTGAAGCTTCAGTGGCGTAACCGTTGCGGCGAAAATCAGGGAAAATGGTAAAACCATATTCAATGCCGTTTGTGGCAAAAGAATGGAGGTAGGAAGGCGCCGGCTGGGTATGAAACCCAATGTGACCTATCATCTTTCGCTCTTTGCGAAGAATAATTGCCCGGGGACTCCAGGGTTGGTATACAGGCATGCGAATGATTTGTTCATAACGGAGCGCAATAAGTTCCTTTTTCTTAAACCAATCGGGATGAATATCTGCGTTTAGGATGCGCTCTAGCGCTTCAGAATTTTCTTCCAAGGAAAGTTGGAGTGATTTCGAGTCAAGTAAAACAAGATCCAGATGATTTGATTGAATTAAGTCAGTGTTGGGACTCATTATCATATTTCCGCATTACCCCAGCCCAATGACTGGTGTTGCTGGTAATAGGCAAATGTGGACACCGTCTGACCCAGATGAGAAATCGAAATCAGCATCATATGTGAGAGTGCCATAATATCCCGCTCTCCGTTGCCCCATCTGTTTAGTAATTCTTTTTGATTGTGGATGGTGGAAATTGTTTTCCAACAGGTTTTTCATTTGAAAACGGGCTCGGGCAAGCCGGCTTTTTACCGTTCCAATAGGGATATTCAGGGCATTTGCCGCTTCTGCATAATCAAATTCATGTATATCGATCATGGTCAGGACGATGCGATAGACATCCGGCAATTCTTCGAGCAGTTTAGCGATGGACTTCGAGAATTCGTTCTGCTCGACAACATCCTGAACAGAAGCAGAAGAGTCGATAAGCCAGGGAGCAGATTCCATCTCCTCACCTTTTTCATCCTCAGGGAATAGCGGTTGTGTAGGGTGACGGTGTAAACTTCTCAAACTGTCGTAGGCAGAATTGGTGACAATTCTTAACAGCCATCCGCGGAACGAACCGCCGCGAAATGCGTTCAACGCCTGAAACGCCTTCAAAAAACTCTCCTGCACAATATCCTCCGCAGCGTCAGGCTCCCCCAACAGTGAATATGCGTGGCGATAGGCTAGATCCTGGTAGTTCAAGACCAGTTGATTGAATGCATCCAGGTCACCTTTTGAAGCCGCCAGAACCAGTGCTTCATCGTTCTTCTGCATATGGGTTTGGATATTCATAACGATCTCCTAAATACTTCTAAAATGATTGGTCAAACTGACTTGCATACTTTAATCTTTTTCCAGCGCAAAAGGTGTCAATAAATACCACAAGAAATCGGACAAAAAATAGTACAATTACAGCATCGTACTTCCAACCATTCGGAAAAATTACGCTTGTGGAATATTCATTCGGTAACTGGGTAAAAAAGAGACGCAAAGCTCTCGATCTAACACAACAGGAACTTGCAAACCAGGTGGGATGTTCCGCTTCACTCGTGTTCAAGATTGAGTCAGATGAGCGCCGTCCCTCGCGCCAGGTTGCTGAACTGTTGGCGGAATTTCTGGACATTCCTGCTGACCAGCATGGGCTCTTCCTGAAAATTGCCAGGCAGGAAAAAAGTACTTCCAGTCTGGATGTCATACCGTCTCTTTCCCATAGCGAACCTGCTACACATCCCAAGCCGAAACCTGGCAATTTGCCTGTTCCTCCTACCCCGCTCGTAGGTCGTGAAAACGAGATCAATGTCATCATTCGTCAGCTGCTCGAACCTGCCTGCCGCCTGCTCACGTTGACAGGTCCGGGAGGCATCGGTAAGACACGTCTTGCAATCGAAGCGGGGCGCCAGCTCGAATCCCATTTCAGCGATGGCGTCTACTTTATCTCACTTGCTGGCGTCGGTATGATCGAGTCCATTGTCCCGAC
>DATDAG010000432.1:0-24557 GCA_036525495.1 Anaerolineales bacterium | reverse complement strand
ACGGACTGTACTTCGGCGGCTATGGGTTACTCACGTGGGCAGTTGCATGGTCACTTATCGAACGCTCCACCCTCGTCTGGACACTCGGCTTATGGATACTCACATCCATCACATCGGCATTGCTCGTCCATTTCGGCAGGCACCAAACATGGGATGAGTTTATCCGATTGCTCTATGGAAAAGCCGAAAATCAACTGCGAACCATATCGCATAACGCGTTCCAATGGCTCGCCGCTTGGACGTTCCCCATCTGGATCGTGATCCTGCTTCGCGAGATGAACGTTTCCGATTCATTCTCCTGGCTTGGATTGGTCGTGCCGCCTCTCATCTACCTCGCGCTTGCCCTGTGGACCCGACGCTTTGACTCCACCTATGCCGCTCCACTGTTCAGTGCAGCACACTTCTTCACTGTCATCGGTTTGTTGGTCAGCATCCCCGCCACCATTGACTGGCTCTTCAGCTACTATCTTCCCTTCACTGGCAAAGCGACCCTGCTCGCGTTCATCATCTTGCAAACCATCGCTGTCCTCTTCTATGCCTTTGCTGCATGGATTCGTAAATCACGTTTCTTCTCTCATGTTGCAACGTGGTTGAGCATCAGTGCCTTCAGCATGACATGGCAAGCCTACGGATTTGAACTCACACCGATCATCCTCATCGTGCCGTGGTTTATATGGTCAGCGGTTCTATTGGTAATTGGCTACGCGCTCGACAGGAACGAAGCCCGCTACTCCCATGGACCTTACCTGGGCGGCTGCGTGTTGATGATCTACGCGCTGACACTCTCCACCGCCGTTCGCTTGACCAACATCTACGCACTGGCGATCACAATTCTCCTCGCCACCGGCTCGTATCTGCTTGTGCACTTCGGGCGGCACTTCACATTTGAGGATTTCATCAACAGGTTCTTCAAAAAGACGGATGAGACAACACGTCAGATCGCTTCAACCATCTTCCTGTTCTATGCCGCGTATGCCTTCCCTGTATTGCTCACGCAATATCTCGCGCACATTCGTTTGGATCTCCCGTGGCGCGGTGTGACGCTTGCCATCACCGCTCCCCTTTACATCGCCATCGGATTATTGATCCGCAACGCCAAATCGCGAACGCTTGCCACTGTCCCAACCTGGGCTTTATATAGCGCAGGCTACGCCCTGACCGCCATCGCCGCGATGATCTCCTTTGGCGATGAAAGACTCGCGATCTATGTTCTCGGTCTGAATGCCATCGTCTACGCGGTATCGGCTTATATTTTCAAACAACCGTTCTGGTTGTATCTCACCACCGTCCTTGCCCCAGTCATCACCCTGTTGACCCTGCACTACAACGATAGACTCGAAACATCCCTGGTCGCGTGGATATTCATGGGCATTGCTTTCCTGTATCTTGCCATCGGTCAATTTTTTGATCGGGTCGGCAAGGCATCAGCCCAAAGGGAGATCCATCCTTTTGCTGCGCCGTTCTATGCCCCTGGTTTCCTGCTCAGCGCGATCTCGCTTGCCCTCGCGTCGAACAACCGCGAACTCGCCATCCCCGTCTATTCGGCGGGAGTGGTCCTGTACATGCTTTCCAGCATCCTTTTCAAAGAGACGTTGTTCCTCTATCCTGCCGCGTGGCTGGCGGCAGTGCCTTACTATCTTGCCATCACATTGACATCGCTCGAAACGCAATGGTATGGGCTTGCCTGGCTGCCCATTATTATCATCTACATCGGGCTCGGACGATTCGTCTTCCATAAAAGACAATTGGCTCCATTGGGACAGGGCTTTCTAGCAGACTGGTTAACTCATCCTGCCGTGCCGTTCTATCTCCTGGCGTATGCACTCAGCATCAGCATGATCTCGCTTTCGTACGCATCGCCTCTCTCGCTCACGATTGCCTTCGGCTCTGCGACGATTATCTACTTCGTCTCTGCATACCTTTTCAAGAAACCCACATGGATCTATCCTGCCCTTTTTGTGGCACATATGACCGTATTGGCATACTTCACCATCGATCCGTCTGGCAATCCCGTCAGATATATCACACTCCCTTTCCTCGCCATGACGTGGATCACATCACTGGTCGGTTACTTCTTCGAACACACCACACCGCTCACGGATCAGAACAAGACCTACCGCTTCTCCTTCCTCAACCGACTCTTCGGTCATGCGTGGGCGCGTCCGTTCTTTGCCTTCGCCATTTTCGAGATGGTCATCTGGCAGTCGCTCGCACTCACTGGGAACGACACCACCATCATCGTCGGCGGCGGCTATGCCCTGCTCTTTGCCTTGTTCTCGATCCTATGGACGGAAGGCGCGCTCGTCTATGGCGCGGTCGCTTTTGGCTTGGTGGCGGTTGGAGGAGCGCTGAATCAGGCTGAGGTCCAGTTTGCTGACGCGGTTGCTGTTTACGGCGGGATCGGATTCGGACTCTATCTCTTCGGTCGCCTACTGGACGCGCTGTCCGCCCGCTTCAAATCCCTGACCGTGTGGCTGACCCCGCTCACCCATTTGTCCATCGCACTGACAGCATCCGCTGTGCTCATCAATCTCCCCACAATGGCAAGCCACATGACCACCACTGCGGCGGCACTCGCGTTCGCTGGCGCGTTGTACGTTGCCATCGCCTATCGCGGACGAATGTATCGGCTCGGTTATCTCGGCATGGCATTGCTCGAGGCTGCCTGGGTGATGGCGCTCATTATGAACGACGTGTCACAGCCGCAATGGTACGCGATCCCAGGCGGGTTATATTTCATCGGCTTGGGCTATATGGAATGGATGCGCAGTAAAAGCAAATACGCGATCGGCTTGGAGATATTCGGTCTTGGTGTGTTGCTGGTGACATCCTTCGCCCAGTCAATGGATGGCGAAACGGGCTTGCCCTATTTCGTGCTGTTACTGTTCGAAGGCTTGGCGGTGATCTGGTGGGGCGTATACCAGAAACGCAAGATACCTTTCTTCACGGGGATAGGCGCCAGTGCGCTCAACATTATCGCACAGGTAATCTTGTTGATCAACGTTTACGATATCAACCGTTGGCTTGTAGGATTCGGCGCAGGGATACTGATCATGGGGCTTGCCATCTACATCGAACGCTCGCGCGAACAATTGCGCGCCCGCGCCCGTGAATTGAGCGAAACGCTCGAGAAATGGGAGTGAGCGATGAACAGCATATCACTTCTACTCCTTCTGTGTGGATCCATTATCGTCACTGCGGGAATTGCAGGGATGGCGTATCTTTTCGTCACTTCCCGCAAATCCAAGAAGCAAACTATGACGGAAGCGCCTCATCCCGAGCGAAAGGATTTCAAGAGTTGGATCATCCCGTTCATCATCGCTGCTGTAGTTGCGATTTGGAATGTTTTACTCGCCATTGTTTGTCTTCTTATTGTATGGGTGCTTAGGTTAAATCCCAAAAAGGAACTGTCCCACATTGTCACCAATAAGGAGAGGCTTGTTTGCGAGAAGAACTACAAGTGGCTGAGAAATTCTTCCATCTTCACCGTCCCGGTATTCTTGATCGCCCTTTTCCTTGACGTACACCCTGCCATCGCTGCCTTTCTTCCGTTCTTATTTCACGTTCGATTGATCGGAAGATTGGGGACAGAAAACCTATACGTATACCGACATACACAACAAGCCCTGTTTCTGTTTTTGCTCAGGGCAGGGACTGCCATTGCGATCTTCTCCTATTTTTATCTGGATGGATTCTTGTTTTTCGTCATTGTCAACGGATCGTTGTGGCTGTTCGGAACCAATTGGGAAATCAGTCAGGTCAAGCGGAACGATTGCTGGCTGATGCGGCGCAGAGGTGAAGAGATCCTCTCAAAGGAAATTGTCCCTATGGAGAAACCATCGCTCAAAGATGAGATCAAATATAAGACCTCGAAGGAAAAGAAAGCCGAGGTCAAAAAGTCCCTCAATACCTTCCGCGCAGGAACCCGTGAGGAAAGAATAAAAGCTGTATTGATCCTCGCCGAACTCGGCGAAGTGGAGAAGTTTTAGTAAATACATACGTAGGGCGGTTTTCAACCCGCCAAATTTCATTTTACAAAAGCACGTCAGGCTTCAAGCCTGACCTACATGGAACGTTGAGGAGCAACCACCATGCAAACCAAACCTTCAAAATTCTGGGCATATGTCGCCCTCGTTGCGGGCATCCTGCTCCTGCTGGGCGGGATCGCCGCAGGGATCGCTTATTTCAACCTGCCAATATATTTCCCCGTCGAAAACGCGCTGGCATATGAGATAGGCAGTATCGCCGCGATCTATCTCGGTCTGATTGGCGGCGGGCTGGCGATCTTTCATGGATTCGGTTCCATCGCCAACTACAAGGCCCTCCCTTTCAAACTACCGTCGTTCTACATCTTCTGGATCATACTCGGTCTTGTGCTGGGTCTTGGCGTGCTCGTCCTCGAAAACGACATCTCAACAAAATTTCTCTTCCCACCATTATTCATTCTCGGCGCAGCGCTTTCGACCTTCGCTGTCCTCGCATGGGCATATCGCAAACTGGGCTTCCCAATCACCTGGAGGCAGGCATCGCTTGCGTTCGTCAGCGGGAGCACGCTATCGATCATTGTAACGCTCATGCTCGGCTCCCTGCTCACCTATGTCATCTACATGCTCGTCAGTCCCTTCTGGTATCTTGCGGAAGAGATCGCCTACCTCGGCTGGGGTGCGCCTGGATTCATCGAAAGGGTATTCGCATCACCGTTCATCATTGTGTTCCTCGTGATCACCGCGCTCGAAGCGCCCATCCCTGAAGAGTTCGCCAAAGCGCTCGGCATCCCCTTGTTCGGTCGCGGACGAATCCAGAACGAACGTCAAGCCTTCGCCATCGGTCTCGCCAGCGGCGCGGGGTTCGCCGTCCTCGAGAACATGCTCTACGAAGGGATGTACGCTCAATATTACGGTTGGGGCTGGGCGGGCATCACGCTCCTGCGCTCGATTGGTACTGTCCTGCACCCCATCGGCACGGGCATCATCGCGCTCGGCTGGTTCCGCATGAAGGAAGGCGGCGGCGCGGGAAAACTCTTCAAAGCCTACCTGCTCTCTGTCGGCTTGCACACACTCTGGAACGGTGGCTTCGAACCGCTGGTCTACCTGACAGGTTTGGAATATTTTGCGGGAGAAGTATCCTTGTATGGAGATACACTAAACATTCTGTTGATCGGCTATCTCGTTCTCCTTTCCGCTGGATTGTGGTGGCTGCTGCGAAGGATCGTGAACGAAATCTCCGAGCGCGTCGAAACCCCGCTCGCACCTGCCTCTGTGTCGAGACGCGCCATCGCCGCCTGGGCAGTCGCTTGCGCGCTGGTCATCGTTCCCATCGGGGCAGCATTGAGTCCGGCGTGGGAGGAAATCCGCCTCCTAATCCTGGGAAATTAACCATGAACGATAAGGACAATATCACCATCGAATCAGATGAATCAAAACGGCGGACAATCATTTTTCTCCTGTCCGGTGCAATCGTCCTCGGCATCTGTATGATAGTGGCGGGCGGTTATTTCTGGCTGGGATTGGGTCAAAACATCAGTTTTGAAAAATCCTTATCGACTCCCACATACACACCTGCGCCTGTCAACAGCCCAACCCCCGCAGGAGTTCCGAACGAAGTTATTGCAACACTTCTTCCTCCCGGTGCCCCGCTCGAATTTGCACATGCTGATGAAGCGAAAAAAGCATTGGATTCTGGCATCGAATTTCTTGAGTCATACGCCGTGGAGTTTCCCAATATTCCAGAGATAAACCAGCCGGGAGATGTATACACATTCAATCTTTTCCTTTATCCGCCTGTCCCATTGATCTGGTCGTATGGCTGGTGTACGACAACCGCGGAAATCCTTGAAGAGAACTTCAACCATATCCAATTGGAATTCATCGCTGATGATGTCATGGTATCGGAAGCGAATATCGCGATCTTCGATGATGTGCGTACTGATGGCTCGCCATGTCGGAATTATTCTGTGCTCATCGAGGGCTGGTCTGAAGGCGATCACACACTTCAAACCCGCGTTACATTTACCCAGGATATTGACGATGGCTGGGATCTGTACCCAGCCGGGACTCATA
This sequence comes from Anaerolineales bacterium, assembly GCA_036525495.1. Classification (GTDB taxonomy): domain Bacteria; phylum Chloroflexota; class Anaerolineae; order Anaerolineales; family Villigracilaceae; genus Defluviilinea. The sequence goes on along the minus strand of DATDAG010000432.1, from coordinate 18,498 downwards.
CCTACGAATATTTTGTCCCTGTTTTTCCATAACCATCTTTCGTCAATTATTCAATGCCTGGAGCGCGTGTTAGAATTCAATCATGGATCAAACCCCCATCTTCAATCCCTTCGACGAAGACGAAAAATCAGGCAGCCGCCCCATCCTTTGGGCGATGCTTGGCATGGCTGCCCTGTGTTGCGGAGTTATCTTCGCCGCCGCGTTCGTCTACTTCCAGCCAGACGCCAAATCCCTCTTCGCCCAGTACTTTCCATCTCCAACACCGACCCCATCGCGAACGCCCACGTCCACACCTACGAACACCTCCACCCCAACAAAGACGCCAACCCCAACCCCGAACCTGACTGCCACAGTTCAAGTCAGAAATGCGATGTCAGCTGTAGAAAACGCCCTAAGCAATTGGAAGGTCGTTCTTACAGACACATTCGACTCGGATACAAATCTTTGGCTTGTAGAGGAAAGTGACGATGAATACGCGCTCATCAACTATGAGATCGTGGATGGAAAATATAGATGGGATGTAACAGCCCATAGATCATTCATAGGCTGGGTAAGATCGGACAGACAATCTCTGACTGACTTTTACCTAAGCGTGAACATTCAACAACTGGAAGGTCCCGATTCGGCAGACTTCGGGGTCATCTTTAGAGAAGATGATGATTCAAATTTCTACTACTTTGGAATAACCAACCAGGGGGAATATGCCCTGTATCTGTTCCTTGAAGAGTGGGACACCTTGATAAGCTGGACTCGATCTGACCTCATCAAACCTGGTGAGACAAACCGCATCACAGTAATCGGCGACGGTGCGCGCTTTATTTTCTTTATAAACGACCAGTATCTGACAGAGATAACAGACGATTCGATCCCTGAAGGCTCCTCCGCTTTGGCGGTCGAAATGGAAGATGAAAACGACCACGCTGTCTTTGAATTTGACAATTTCGAACTTCGCGAGCCTTAGCCCCACACAGCCTTCACCAACCCCGGCAAGACCTCCCCTGATTTGCCTTGCAGGAAATAATTGACCTTTGGCGTAAGCGGTGTCGGCTCGGCATTGACCTCCACCACCACAGCGCCTCGATTGCGCGCGGCATACGCCAGCGACGCGGCAGGCTGGACAACTCCCGAAGTACCGATCGAAAAGAAGATCTCACACGTCCGCGCCGCCTCGACCGCGGCTTCCAGTTGATTCAGCGGAAGTGACTCGCCAAACCAGACGACATCCGGTCTCAATAATCCGTTGCACACTTCGCATTGCGGCACCGATTCCAAATCTTCCTCCCAGGCTTCCGCAAACTCGCCGCATTCCGAGCAACGCACGCGTTGAATATTGCCGTGCAATTCAAGCACGGTCCGGTTGCCTGCCATACGATGCAAGCCGTCCACGTTTTGGGTGATGAGGGTAAATTCAGGGATTTGTTTTTCGATCTCGACCAGCGCGTAATGGCCGGGGTTGGGTCTCACGGCTTTGATGGCCTCACGCCGCCACGCGTACCAATCCCAGATCAGTTTGGGGTCGCGGGCAAAGGCTTCGGGGGAGGCGAGGTCTTCTGGTTTGTATTGCTCCCAGAGTCCGGTCTGAGCGTCGCGGAAGGTGCGGAGTCCGCTTTCTTGTGAGACACCTGCTCCTGTAAGAGCGACCAGGCTTGAGGTCGATTGAAGAAGCGTGATGAGGTCTGGAGGAAAGGTCAAAGACCGCACTTCACCAGTGACAGATTGCGGTCATAGAGTTGGGTGCGTCCAAGTATTTCAAGTTTTTCATTTACCGAGACAAATTGGTATTCGATCCACGCATTCTTGTAGGCGAAATAGCGCCTGAGGTTGTGCGTTTCGATATTGTAATTGAACGACCCATCCTCCACTTTGATCATTTCGGCGCCAGCGCTCCATTCGCCCACCTTGAGCGTATTTTGCTTATCGCGCAGGCGCATGAACAGGAATACGCGGTCGGTGCGTTCAGGGTCATCCACGAAAACGGTCATCTTGATCCTGCGCGGCGTGCATGCTCCTTCGTCCCAGTATAGTGTGGGCGATGAATATAAGATGCCGCTAAACCCGACATTCTGGTTGAAAAACGTGGTACTGCTAAAGTCGTTGATGAATTCTTCCGAATAGGTGGGGAGCGGGACCAGCGTTTGGGTCGGGAAAGTGGGTAATGCAACAGGCACGAGCGGTGTTTCAGTCGGGGTAAAAGTGACCGGCGTGTTGGTTGAAACGGCAAACAAATCCCTGGTGGGGATCAGCGTAACAGTCGGCTGGATCGTCGCGGTATCCGCAGGGATGGCAGGGGTGGGCGTCGCGAGGAGCTGGGTGATATCCGGCAGTTGAAAACCGGAGCAACCGGCAAGGAGCACGATCAACAGGAAGAGCGGGATGGTCTTTTTCATAACGAGTCCTATGGTCGGAATATCTTCACATGCGCTCATGGATACAAGTAACTGCAGTGGGTAAGCGAGACGCTGGTGCGGTCTACAACAGTACTTCCGAGCCGGGTCAGGCCGATCGTTGAAGCGACAAATTGATATTGAAGCCAGGCATCTGTGTAGTCTTCGTAGTTCTCGATCTGATCGAGGTGTATGGTGTAAAAATACTTCCCCTGGTCGTTGTCGCTCATGATCGCGCCCGCGCCCCATTCGGTGCCGCGTCCGCTGAATTTATCCTGCAGGCGGATAAAAAGAAGGACATATTTCATCCTCCGCACAGGCGTCACGGTTACAATAAATTGGATCGAACGATCTCCGTCACAGTTGTATCCCCACACGATCTGGTTGGTGGATCTTTGAACAAAGTTGAAGATATTCGGTGATGGTGTGAACAGGCTGGGGTCCACTGGTTCGAGCGTGATCGTCGGGCGGGGGGTCCTGGTGAGGGTCGGTGTGCGGGAGGGTCTGATCGATGCATCGAGCGTCGGAGGGATTTCTGTCGGCGCTTCGGTGTTGACCGCAAACAGGTCACGTGTGCCGGTCGGTGAAGGGAAGCGCGTGACGGTCGGCTGAAGCGTATCGGTCGGTCCCGGTGTGGCAGGAGTCAGGAAGGAAAGGTCCAGCGGGAACGCCGAACACCCGGTGATCGCAATGGCAAGAAGTATGACGACAGTCTTTTTCACTAGTGTGCTGTGCATGAGGTCCTCAAAAGGATTGGCATGGACTATTGTATCAATTGTATCCTGTTTGATGGGGATTAAACTGTGTTTTCCGTTACACCCTCGTTTGAAATTCGCTTCTTTCTGGACCTGTGAATTGATTTTGCTCGAATTCGCCTTTTCGTCCTTTGGATTGCGCTTCGACTGTGAGACGACCGAACACCGTCTCTACGCTCTGCGCGATAAGGCTACGGCTCCCACTGCGGTTGCCAGTCCGGTTCGGGGTTATCGGTGATCTGCCGCATGGACGAACCATCCGCACGCATGACGAACAGGTCAGCCTGGTCGTCGTAGCGCAATGAGTTGAAGGCGATCCACTGCCCATCGGGGGAATAGGAGCAGGCGGCGTTGTTGCCGCCGTCGGTGAGTTGGGAGGCGGTCTTTGCATTCACGTCTATGCGGAAGATATCCTTGTCGCCGAGCGGTCCCGCGTAGATGAGCAGGTATTTGCCGTCCGGCGACCAATCCAGACTGCCGCCAACCCCTTCGAGTCCGCGCGTGAGTTGCCTCACATCCGTGCCGTCCTGATCCATCAGGAATATTTCATAGGCATCGGGGCGCTCCACTGCCATCGCGAAGGCAATTGTAGTCCCATCCGGCGACCAATCGGCAGAAACAATGGTATTCGGACCAGCGTAGAGCAGCTTCGGGTTCTTTCCCGTTTGATCCACTGTCCACAGGGATGTAGGTCCCTCCGCGGCGCGGTTGGCGAAGAGGATCATCGTCCCGTCTGGAGAGAAACTTGGCGAGATGACATTGCCAATATTTTCGGTAAGCCGTATCAAACGCGAACCTTCGAAAACGAACAGGAACAGGTCGAAATAACCGCCGTTCTGATTCGAAGCGTAGACGATCGAGCCTCCCAACGGCGAATAGACGGGATAATAATTGTGGGCCTGCACATTCGTGATCTGCTGGTAACCCGTCCCGTCGGCGTTGACGATGCACAACTGGTTGAAGTCGCCGCGCGTGCAGGTGAAGATGATGCGTCCGATGTTTGGCTTTGTCGGGGTGGGGGGAGGCGTATAGGTCGGCAGGGCGGTTGGCAGGTCGGGGTCTGAAGCGGTGATGTCGCCCCGGTTAATCTCGGCAACGGGGATCAACAGGCACAGTCCGATCACGATCACCAGTAATATCAAACCGATCGGCAGACGAATCCCGCCCGATGTTTTGCGCCGCGAAAAAAGCCTCCGCTGAGACATGCAGGAATTTTACTTCTTTTCATCATCTGGGCGGTAGCCTCACCCCCATACTATTTAGTCACATGCACAACCCTTAGGCTGATGACAGGTCAATCCCAAAGCAATACAGCTATCGCCACATGCCTGGCTGTTCGGTCCGCAGTGTTTACAACAGGGGTCTTCTGTGGGCGGTTCATCGGTGGGGAGATCATTCGTGGGTTTGACAGTCGTGGGATAGATAGTGATAGGCGCTGGCGTGGTCGGTGTACATGTCAACGTGGGTGTGTTGGTAAATGTTGACGAGGGGGTGAATGTCCGAGTAGGTGTGAATGTTAGAGTGGGAGTAAAGGTGAGCGTCGCAGATGGCGTGAAGGTGGGCGTGGAAGTTGCAGATGCCGCCACAACCACTGTGCGCGGCCTGAGAGGCTGGGTAGAGAAGATCATCGGTGTGGCAAGTTCTTCGTTACTCACAAAAGACCAAAGAGATGTGCTTTTCTCACTTTGGGCTGTTGCTGTGGCTGCCGCTCCGCGCGCCGCTTCATCATCTTCATTGCGTATCCCAATATTTATAATACTCAACTCCAGTTGGTGGTAATTCATTACCACTTGCACAAACAAATTGGGGTCGTTCAATGCATTCATCTGCTCTGCAAAGGCCGTTGTCTCCTGGGTCGCTTCCACATCCAAAAGGATCAGTTCCTTGCGGATGGCGATCTTGCTCACCAACTCGATCCCGCCTGCCAACGTCTCCCAGTCGATCTTCCCTTCACAGGTGTCGCTCGCATTGGCGATCAGCACGATGACCCTGGAAGCCTCGGCTGGCAGAGACTCCAACTGGTTCTTTGCCAGGAAGAACGCGCGGCTCAAGGAACCGCCTCCCTGTGGTTGCTGACCCTCGACCTGAGACTGTAAATTCGGCAGTGTCAACTTCCTGCGCGGGAGCGCCTTCCAATCCTCAGAGACAACCGGGATCAACGGGACCGTCGGCAGATAACAGGGATCCGTGCTTGTTTCCTGCGGGTTTTGTCCCCCGATCACCACCAGCCCATAATTGGATTCTGGATGGGAGCGTTCATAAAATTTCTGAAAAGCGGTTCGAACAGCAACCCATTTGCTCGGGTACCCGTCGAACTCTTCCTTCATGGTCTCAGAAGCGTCGAGTACGACCATGTAATAGATCGTCTCCGGGACGGTCAGCGGCTCCATTGCTTTTCCATATCCCCACCCGAGACTGAATAGAAGGAGCAGTCCGCCCAAGCCCCATCTCACCGCAGGGACCTGCGACTCCTGCTCAGCAGGGCTGGGCTGCCCCTGCTTCTTTTGGATCACCATCCAGATCAAGTTAATGACTTTGTCTTTCACGAACTCAATGGACTCAAACAAAATCCAAAACAACGCCACAAGGATCAAAACGGCCAACTTGAACTCATTGGGGGTTTCGAATGCCGCATATACTGCACCCACCGCACCCAGAAAGGCGGATAAAACCCTCCAGCCAAGACCACCGGTGGTTCGGCCAACATTCCCCGCTTCATCCTGCTGCATTTCTCTTCCGTGCTTTTCTGCCTTAGCCATACGCAACAACTTTCCTCTTGGAACCCGGCCTCCAAAAAGATGTTCCTCCGGCGAATGATCGCAGTACATCCCACCTTGATCTGGTGATTTCAGTATATAACAAAACCGCGCCCTATTCAAGCCGCGCGCGGAAACACACTAATTCAACTGTAATTGTCCCAATATCGATTTCTGCTTTATTTACTTTCCTCCAAAGCCATCACCAATTCCCGGCAAAAATCTGGGATGTCTGCGACAACGCGACCCCAAACGAGGTTTCCGTCACGGAAGGCGGGTTCGTCCGCCCATGCGCCGCCGGCGTTGAGGATATCGTCCTTGATGCCGAGCGAGCCTGTCGCCCGTCCGCGCACGATCTTTGCAGAGATGGCGATCAACCCGCCGTGACAGATAATGCCGATGACCTTGCCCTGCCTGTCCACTTCGCGGACCAGGTCGGTCACAACCGAATAGCGGCGCAGTTTATCAGGCGCCCAGCCACCGGGCAGGATGAGACCGTCCAGTTCAATTGCATTCAGTGAATCAATGGTTGCGTCCGGCTGGATCTTCAGCCCGCCCTTTCCATGGGTTGGCTTGAGGTCGAGCGCGGCGGTCAATACTTGCGCGCCTTCCTCCTGCAAGCGCATCATCGGGACAAAATATTCCAAGTCTTCCACATCTGCGGCAACTAATATGGCGATCTTCTTCCCTACAATTTTCATTTGATTATCCTCTCGCGTATGATTTTTTAATTGTACTTCCATTATAATGATTACATTCTAAAAACGCCTCTACTGCTCAAACATGAAGAAGCCCACTGAATACATCAAGGTTTACGCCCTGGCTGGGAGAAAATAGTATAGATGTCTTTATTTAACTTGAATGACGCTGTGAGCCAGTTCTTTACGCAGTATCCCTGGCTCGACAAGCCCATCCGCGTATTGGTCTATTTCATCATAGCCTGGTTGGTCGCGTTCCTCCTGAGGCGCCTGACGCGCTGGCTGATCAAACTCGGACGGCTGGTCCCTCGAAGCCGCAAGCCTAGCCTCGAACGGCAAAAGACCCTGCATGGTTTGCTTTCCAGCACCACAGACCTGATCGTTATCGTTCTCGCCCTCGTCGCAAGCATGGGATTATTCCTCGACCCGACCACCATTGCATGGGTCATGGGGCTGTTCAGCGCGGCATTTGGTTTCGGGGCGCGCATCGTGATCGGCGATTACCTGAGCGGCTTGAGCTTCCTCTTTGAAGATACATTTGCCGTGGGAGAAAAGATCGAGATCCGCGGCATCCCCACGATCGAGGGAGTGGTCGAAATGATCAATATCCGCACCACCATGCTGCGCTCTCCCTCCGGTGAACTGTATGTCGTCCCCAACGGAGAGATCCGCGTCGTCCGAAATTTCAGCCGGGGCAAATTCTCGGTCGCCAAGATCACCCTCAAGATCCTGGCTTCAGACCTGGCGAACACACTTACCGTCCTGGAAACGATCGGCACCGAGGCGGTGGTCCTGGTCCCCAACCTGATCGAACCCTGGCAGGTCACCAGCCCCGAGGGCGTGATCGGTCAATACACAGAACTGACCTTGATCGCCAAAGCCCGCTTCGGCAAGGCGGCAGAAATGCGCCCGCGTTTGCTGACGCTGGTTCAGGAACGACTGCAGGAAGTGGACATTCAACTGGTCAGCTAGGAGAACCAAAGCCTTTCACGATACAATTATCCTTATGCCCTCCATCGAAGTTACAAACCTCCAGAAGACATTCCAGACCAAGCGCAAAGCCGAGGGGCTGGGCGGCTCTGCCCGTTCCCTGTTCAAGCCGCAGTACAGTTCCATCGAAGCGGTGCGCGGCATCACGTTCCAGGTGGAAGCGGGCGAACTGCTCGGCTTCATCGGTCCCAACGGCGCGGGCAAATCCACCACGATCAAAATGCTGACGGGCATCCTGCATCCCTCCGGCGGCGACGCGAAAGTGCTCGGCTACGTCCCCTGGCGCGAACGGCAGAAACTCGCCTATCACATCGGCACGGTCTTCGGTCAACGCCCGCAGTTGTGGTATCACCTGCCTGCCATAGACACCTTCAAACTCTTCGGCAAGATCTTCGAGATGGAAGACAGCGAGACAAGGAAACGCATCGGCTTTCTCTCGGAAGCGTTCGAGATCGGGGATCTCTTGGAGACCCCCGTGCGGAAACTCTCGCTCGGGCAGCGGATGAGATGCGAAGTGGCCGCCTCGCTCCTGCACCGCCCCAAACTGATTCTGCTCGATGAGCCTTCCATTGGCCTGGACGTGGTCGCCAAACAACGCATCCGGGATGCGATCCGTGAAATGGCAAGGGTCGAGAACGTGGGCGTATTGCTCACGTCGCACGATGCAGGCGATCTCGAAGCCTTGTGCAAACGCGTCATCATCATCAACCACGGGCAGATCGTCTACGAAGACAGGGTCTCGAACCTCAAACGTAAATTCCTCACATCGAAACTGGTCGAGGTGCGCTATGCAGACCAGGTATCGAAATCATTTACCGTTGACAGCACGGAAGTCCTGAAGATTGGTTCTTACGGGGTCAAACTGCGCTTCGACACGCGCACGACCCCTGTTGAGAAGGTGCTGTCCCATCTTACAGACGCGGGAAGCGTTTTAGACATCACCATCTCAGACCCTCCGCTCGAAGAGGTGATCGCGGAGATCTATCAGACGCAGGATGTCATTGCGAGCGAGTGATAGCGAGCGAAGCAATCTCCTTCGATGACGATGTCTCCCATAACATGGAGATTGCTTCCCCGTTTCGCGGGTCGCAATGACATGAAAGGAATCCCATGCCAGACTATCGAGTGACAGCCTATGCCTTACGGATCCGTTCCGGTCCCGGGCTCAATCATAAAATCATTGGGGCACTTTACAGGAACAATATCGTCAAAGGCGATGAGGTCGTGGACAACTGGGTCCACGTTACGACAGCAGATAACAAGACAGGCTGGAGCCATCGAGGCTACCTCGAATTGCTCGAGCCTCCCCCGCCTCCCAGCGAGGCGAAGGAAAAATATCGGGTCGACGCGACCAGCCTCAATTTCCGTCAGGGACCCGGCACAAACTATGCGGTGATCGGTTCGCTGAAGAAAAGCGAGATCGTGGATGGTCTTGCCGTCTCATCCGATGGCGGCTGGGCACAGGTGCGAAAGTCCAGCGGCGTTTCAGGCTGGGCCTCGCTCAAATATATGACCCGCATCGCCGCGCCGCCCCCTGCAAGCCCAGGCGATGTGCACATGATCGTCACGGTGGACACACTGAACGTTCGCTCGGGACCTGGCACCGGGTACTCCATCACCGGCAAAGTCCATCGCGGCGACAGGCTGGTTTTCCTAAGCGCCGCGCCAGATTGGAAGTGGGCGAACATCAAAACGCCCGATAACAAAACGGGCTGGTGTTACGTGAAATACCTGATGGAAAACAACGACCTGGTTGCATCGCCCGAAGAGTATCCAGTCACCGGCTTTCACCGCGCACTGGCAGACGACCTGTCCATGCGTGAGGGACCCGACAACCACTACCCTGCCGTTGCAGAGCTGGCATTCAACCGTGTCGTCATCGTGGACAAGATCTCGGAAGACGGCAAGTGGAAACATTGCACAAACGCCTGGGGCGAACCGGGATGGTATCCCATTGAACGGCTTGCACCGCTGGGAGAAGTTGCCATTCAGAAAAGCAACGAGGAGTTCTCCTGGCTCCCGGTGGCTTTCGCAGAGTTCGGCACGCGCGAAGTGCCCGGCGCCAAGCACAACCCCAAAATACTCGAGTACCTCAACAGCACAGACCTGGCACAAAAATATCCCAATCTGCCCGATGAAACCGACTGGTGCGCGGCGTTCGTCAACTGGTGCATCGAGAAGGTCGGGCTTCCATCCATGAATTCCGCGCTCGTGCATCCATGGACAAAGTGGGGGAAAGCCGCACCTGAACCAAAAAGAGGCGCAGTGATCACCTTCCTATGGGACGACGGTTGGGCGCATGTCTCTTTCTACCTCGGCGAGATCGGGAACTATGTTGTCTGCCTCGGCGGCAACCAAAGCGACGCGGTGTGGGTCTCTGTGTACCATAAGAAATATGTGACGAGTTACCGGATTTATTAGCGCAAGGAGATTGGATGGAAAACACGAATAGCAACAACAAAACGGTGATGTGGATCGTGGGAGGATGCCTCGCTGTGATCGTTTGCATCCTGGCTGTCTTCCTGTTCGGCTTTGGCGGACTGGTATGGCTCGGTTCGCAGACACCTGAAAACGCGAGCATATCAGTCGGCTTCCCGTCAATTGTCAGTGTTGGAGATGACGTTCAGATGACGGTTTCCATCACCAACACAAGTTCTGAGACCATGAAGCTTTCCAGCATCGATTTCAGCCTGAATTATCTGGACGGGTTTACCATCACTGATGTTGACCCAGCCTATTCCGACTCCGGTCAGTACGACTCCCTGGGCGGCGGCGAAACCTTCCAGACCTATTATTTCAACCAAACCATCGAGCCCGGCGAAACGTTGACCGTTATCTTCAATGGAAAAGCGGTTCAACCCGGCGAGTTCAGCGGCGATATCGATGTTTGCATCGACTCGGATTTCAACTGCAAGACAAATATTCCCCGTACAGTGATCAAATAACATGAATAGAATTCCCATCGCCAACAAAAAACCCCATCAACTGACCCAGCATGCCAGCACACGCGTGGATGACTATTACTGGCTCCGCGAGCGTGAAAACCCGGATGTAATGAAATACCTCAAAGCAGAGTTGGAATATCTCGAAGAATATACGAAACACACCAGACCCCTGCAAGAGAACCTTTTTTCCGAGATGAAGGGAAGGATCCAGGAAACCGATTCAACCGTCCCTGAGAAGAGAGGCGAATATCTGTATTATGAGCGCACGGAGGCGGGGATGCAGTATCCGATCTTTTGCAGGAAAAAGGATTTGAGCGGAAGTCCCCCCGGTGAACCTGAGGAAATACTGCTCGATCAGAATGTACTGGCTGAGGGAAAAACTTTTTGCAGCGTCAGCGCTGTGGCTGTCAGCCCTGATGGAAAAAAACTTGCCTATTCTGTGGATTTTGGCGGTGATGAAACGTATACGATATACATCAAAGACCTTGCAAACGATAAACTTTATCCTGAAGCGATACCCAACGCGTATGGCAGTGTGTACTACCATACGGGTGTCGAATGGGCAAACGACAGCGAGACCATTATATATGCCACACTGGATGATGTGAAACGCCCGTTCAAGTTGTATCGCCATAAAATCGGAACTGTCATATCACGGGATGTATTGATCCTCCAGGAAGAGGATGAAACTTTTTTTCTGTTCTTTCACAAATCGCGTGATGATGAATATTTCTTCACCGACCACATCAGCACATTAACCACAGAGGTGCGATATCTTTCCGCGGATCAGCCCGATGGCGAATTGAAGGTCGTTTCCCCGCGCAGGCATGGTATTGAATATTCCGCCGCACACCATAAGGGGACGTTTTTCATCACCACGAATGAGAATGCGAAGAACTTCAAACTTGTCAAGGCGCTTGTTGAAAACGCGAACCCTGAAACTTGGCAGGAGGTCATCCCCCACCGCACGGATGTGATGCTTTCCGGCGTGGACACTTTTGAGGATCACATTGTGGTGTATGAACGAAAGGGCGGGACGCCGAACATTCGCATCAGCGATGCAGACGGCAAAAGCAACATCCGTTATGTCAACTTCCCTGAACCCACGTATTACTTCGACCTTGAAACGAATCCCGATTTCAAATCGGATAAATTACGCATCAAGTATTCATCGCTCGTCACGCCTCATTTGGTCGTTGATATTCACATGGACAGCGGGGAGTGGGATCTTAGAAAAGAGGACAAGATCGACGGCTACGACAAGTCACAATACGTTTGCGATTTCATCTACGCGACCGCATCAGACGGAAAGCAGATCCCTATTTCCATCTCTTATCGTAAAGACCTCAAACAGGATGGAAACAACCCGACCCTGTTGCATGGATATGGAGCCTATGGCGCCATTCTCGACCCGGAGTTTACCCCCAACCGCATCAGCCTGCTGGACCGTGGGTTTGTGTACGCCATCGCACACATCCGCGGCTCTTCGACTTTGGGACGCGAATGGTACGAAGATGGCAAGATCCTCAAGAAGAAGAATTCATTCACCGACTTCATCACCTGCGCCGAGCATCTCATCAAGGAAGGGTTCACATCCAAGGACAAACTCGCCATTTACGGTGTATCCGCAGGCGGCCTGCTCGTCTCTGCTTCGATGGTAATGCGACCTGATCTGTACAAAGCCGTCATCGCCAAAGTTCCGTTCGTGGATGTCGTCACTTCGATGAGCGATCCGACCATCCCACTCACAACGCACGAATACGACGAATGGGGCAACCCTGCCGTTAAAGAACAATTCGATTACATGATGTCCTACTCTCCGTATGACAACCTCAAAACGATAGAGTACCCCAACCTGCTTTTGACCGCTGGCTTCAACGATCCGCGTGTGATGTATTGGGAACCCGCCAAGTTCGCCGCCAAACTGCGCGAACTCAACACGAATGACAACCTGCTCCTGCTGAAAACAAACTTCCACGCGGGTCATGCGGGATCTTCAGGAAGGTACGACTATCTGAAAGAAGTTGCTTTTGAGTATGCATTTTTGATCGATAAACTGGATACGAAATAGAAAAAGACGCCTCCGAGTTTTCTCGAAAGCGTCTTCATTTTCAAGACAAACAATTCATTACGCGGGCTGGTTCGCCTGTGCCACAACGTCTTCCAGCATCTTCGTGGTCAGTGACTTGGGGCGTTCGATGGGCTGGCCAAGCGCACGCGCCCAGACGTAGTTGGCTGTCACGCCCAGGGCGCGACCGACACCGAACAAGACCGTGTAGAAATCGAAATCGCGCACACCATAGTAATACTGTAAAGTGCCGGAGATCGCATCCACGTTCGGGGCGGGATTCTTGGCTTTACCCTGTTCACGCAGGACCGCCGGGACCACATCGAAGACCAAATCCGCAAGGCGGACGAGATCATCATCGGGGAAGCGCTTCTTGGCAAATTCCATCTGCGCTGTGAAGCGTGGATCGGGTACGCGCAATACGGCGTGCCCATAACCCGGGATGACCTTTCCGCTGTTCAGCGTATCCCACGAGAACTTGTACAGGTCATCGCGGGAGGGGACGCCGCCAAACTGTTTGTGGACATCCAACAGCCAGCCGAGACATTCCTGGTTTGCAAGTCCATGCAACGGACCGGCAAGCGCGTTCAACGCGGCGGAGAAGGCGTAGAAAGCGTCCGAAAGTGTGGATCCAGCCAGATGCATGGCATGAGCCGAAGAGTTCCCAGACTCGTGATCCGAATGGATGATGAAGTACAGGCGGGCGAGTTCGGCATATCCCTTCTTGTCATCCACTTTCATCATGCGGGCAAAGTTCATGCCGTAATCCTGTTTGGCGTTGTATTTCAACTTCTTGGCTTCGCCGAAATATTTCATGCGATAGATGAACGCGGCAATAAGCGGAAGTTTTGCGGTCAGGTTCAGGCTGTCTTCGAGGGCGGCTTCCCAGTAGACATCCTTCGTCATGCCCTCGTTATAGCGTTTCACAAACACCGAGCCGGTCTGCAAGGCAAGCGTTGCCTGCGAGAAGAGCGTCATCGGGTGTGTCTCTTTGGGCATGGATTTGAGCATCTTGTAAACGTGATCGGGGATGTCGGCACGCTTCGCCCACTCGGCTTCGACTTCCATTGCCTGTTCCTTGGTCGGCACCTCGCCGATCATAAGCAGGTAATACAAGCCGCCCACAAGGGGCATTTTGCCGCCGCGCGCCTTGGGCAGAGCCTTGAGCGTTTCAGGTATGGACATACCGCGAAAGCGAATACCTTCCGCAGGGTCAACGAACGAGACATCGGTCAACAGCGACTTGATATCGCGCATGCCGCCAACGACCTGACCAACAGTCACATCGGCGACTTTTACGTCAGCGTGTTCTTTTGCAAGCGCGGTAATTCGTTTGCGCCATTCGGGTAATTGAGCAGAAATATTTTCATGCAAGATCATGGGGTTTCCTCCAATAATATTCGGTCATTGCGAGAGCGACAGCCCAAAGCAATCTCCCTCTCAATTTGAGGATTGCTTCGTCGGGCTAACGCCCTCCTCGCAATGACACTAAAGTTCAACCAACATCTTCAACGCGTCGTGTGTTTCTTTTACCGCCGCGGCGGATTTGTCGAACATGGCTTTTTCTTCATCATCCAATTTGTATTCGATGACTTTCTCGATGCCGTTGGCTCCCAACATGACAGGTACGCCGAAGAACATATCATTCAGACCGTATTCACCCTCCATGTGAGCCGCACATGGGACGATCAGATTCTTGTTCTTAAGGATCGCTTCCGCCATTTGCGCGCAAGCGGCAGACGGTGCGTAGAATGCAGAACCGGTCTTCAGGAGATTCACGATCTCGCCGCCGCCCTTGCGGGTGCGCGCAACGATCGCGTCCAATTTGTCAGCGGGGAGATATTCCTTTAACGGGATCCCGGCAATGTTCGAATGACGCGTGAGCGGGACCATCTCGTCACCGTGACCACCCAACACATAGCAGTCAATGTTCTCAACGCTCACGCCGGTTTCTAAAGCAACAAAGGCACGCATACGGGCTGAGTCCAATATCCCTGCCTGACCGATCACGCGGTTGCGAGGCAGACCGGTCTTCTTCATGGCGAGATACGCCATCGTGTCAAGCGGGTTGGTCAATATGATATAGAACGCGTTTGGTGAATGCTTGAGCGTTTCTGTCGCGGCTCTGCCAACGATATCCGCATTGGCAGACAATAAATCATCACGGCTCATTCCCGGTTTGCGAGGCAAACCCGCCGTGATGATGATGATATCTGAATCCTTTGTGGCGGCATAATCGTTCGCGCCCACGATCTCGACATCCCTACCGATAATTGGCATTGCCTCCAGCATGTCGAGCGCTTTGCCTTGCGGCATGCCTTCCACCACATCCACAAGAACGAGGTCGGCAAGCTCCCGTTCCGCAAGCCAGTGAGCAGTGGTAGCGCCGGTCATCCCAGCGCCAATAATGGAAATCTTATTCATTGATCCTCCAGAGTATACGATGTGTGTAAATTTTATCCGAAATTCACTGTCAAAAAAGTACAATTTGTCATTTATTTGGCGTGACTGACGACAGACAAGAAAACAGTGGCGCTTTTGACGCCACTGTCCGCTTCTTCCTTAATTTTATTCTGATTCTGTTTCGAGGAACCTAGTCGCCTGGATAGCCGCCGCGGCTCCCATGCCTGCCGAGGTGACCACCTGCCTGAAGTGCGGGTCTGCCGCCTCGCCCGCCGCAAACACGCCGGGGATGTTCGTTTCCATCTTGTCATTGACCTTGATATAGCCCAGGTCGCTCATCTCGAGTTGGCCTTTGAACATCTGCGTGTTCGGTGTGTGACCGATAAAGATGAACAAACCGTCTGTCTCGAGGATCGTCTCCTCGCCCGATTTGACATTTTTGAGTTTGATGGCTTCGAGTTTTTCCGTCCCGATCGTTTCAGTGACGACCGTGGCCAAAATGAAGTTGATCTTGGGGTGTTCCTTCGCGCGTTTTTGCAAAATCGCCCCGGCACGAAACTCATCGCGACGGTGAATAACCGTCACGGAGGACGCGTATCGCGTGATGAACAATGCCTCTTCCAGCGCGCTGTCTCCGCCACCCACCACGACGACTTTCTTGTCCTTGAAGAACCAGCCGTCACAAGTGGCACAATAAGAAACGCCGCGCCCGGTTAATTCAACCTCACCCGGAATCTCAAGGTGGTTCGGGCTGGCGCCTGTGCCAACGATCAAAACATCGGCAAGGTACTCGCCACTGTCGGTCGTCACTTTGAACGGACGATTCGACAAATCCACCGAATGCGCCACATCAAATTCTGTCACTGCGCCGAAATGTTCAGCCTGCTTTTGAAATAACTCACCCAACTGTGCCCCGCCAACCCCATCAGGGAAGCCCGGGTAATTCTCGATCGTATAGGTCAACGCGGCCTGCCCTCCCAGTTGCATGCCGGTCAACACCACTGGCTGGAGTTCCGCACGCGCCGCATACAGCGCGGCCGAATACCCGGTTGGACCCGACCCCAGCACCAAAACTTTTACATGTTTTCCATTTCCGTTTGAAGACATTCCTGTTTCCTTATCAAGGCATTTCTGCCCGAAATTCATATTTTGTCACCATCAAGACGACATTTTCCGCTTTTATATTACCGTAAAGCATTTTATCAGATGCTTACAGACGTGAAAAGTTGCATCAAATCATCCACAATCTCTGACCATTACATCCATAATTTCTCCATAAAGGATTGATAAAGTTGGGTACATAAGAACCAGAAAATACAGGAGACCAAAATGAACAGGAACACCATGTTGATCGAAGCGGATGAATTGCTGTCCAAAATGGGCAATGAGAACATCCGAATCTTCGATGCCACGATTACAGATGATGTATATTTGCAAGAGCACATCCCCGGGGCGGCGTACTTCGATCACGAAAAATATTCAGACCCGGACAGCAAATATGAATACACTTTGTTGCCGGGTGCCGCCCTGATCGAACAGATAGGCAAAGTTGGAATATCCAACGATTCAGAGATCATTTTCTATGCCTGCGGAATGCTCCCCTACGCGGCGCGCGCCTGGTGGATGCTCCGCCATGCCGGCCATCAGAACGCGCGCGTCCTCAATGGAGGGCTGTCAGCGTGGAAGAAGGCCGGGGGAACGACTGAACAGGAATCCCGTCAGTATGAACCGTCCGCGTTCCAGGGTCAGATCAGAGCAGGGATGTTCGTCAGTAAAGAAGATGTCATGGAAGCCTTGAAAAAGGATGATGTGGCTACGATCAATGTCATGCCGATCGAAAGTCATGAAGGCATGCACATCACAGATTCATCCAACCTATCCTGCATGGATTTGATGCAGGGAATGGACTATTTTCAACCCAACGAGGAACTTGCTTCGCGCTTGAAGGAACTCGCCGGGTACGAACACATTATTACATATTGCGGAGGCGGCATCGCAGCGACCGTCAACGCAATGGCGCACTGGATACTCGGTCAGGAAAATGTTGCCGTGTATGATGGATCATTGTATGAATGGTTCGGCGAAGGACTGCCGACCACCGGGAATGGGAGGTGGGAGATCTGGAAACAAGAAGCATAGATGAAATGGAACCCTTCGACAGGCTCAGAGCAAGAGTGGAAAGTGGCCTCATCCATTTTCCACTCCCCACTTTCTACCTTATACTCATCCCATGTCTCAACTCGTCCTCGTTGTAGACGATGAGCCTAAGATTGCCCGCCTTGCGCGTGATTATCTGGAGAAGAATGGTTTCCGTGTCATCATCGCCGCAGACGGTCAATCCGCGCTGACGATTGCCCGCCGCGAAAAGCCCGAACTCATCATCCTCGACCTGATGCTGCCCATCATGGATGGGCGCGAAGTGTGTAAGATCCTGCGCCGCGAAAGCGACGTGCCCATCATCATGCTCACTGCCCTCGCCGAGGAAGTGGATCAGGTCACTGGTCTCGAGATTGGCGCGGACGACTATATCGTCAAACCGCTTTCACCGCGCATGTTGGTCGCCAGGGTGCGCGCGCTCCTGCGTAGAACACATGGCGGGGTCAGGCTTCCGAGCCTCATCCGAACGGGCGGGTTGGAAATCGATCTGAAAAAATAGATATGTGGCGTTCAACGGGGAACCGATCAAACTCACACCCCACGAGTTCAAACTACTCCATCTGCTTGCCGGCCGCCCGGGACAGACACTCACCCGCGAGCAACTTCTCGAAGACCTGCACGGCGCCGCATCCAGTTTCGACCGCAGTGTGGACTCGCATATCAAGAACCTAAGGAAGAAACTTGAAACCGCTTCAGGCGAATCCATGATCGAAACGGTGTACGGCATCGGTTATCGTTTCATTGAAAGTTGATCCATGTCCGATCATCCGACACAAAAAACATCATCAGGCAAGAAGCGGCGAAGTGGATTTCGATTTTTTCCAGTCGCGCTTTTCTTCATCGGTATCCTTTTCCTTTTCATCGGCGGCTCAGCCGCTTTTCTGTATTCGATCTTTTCGGAATATACAGGGATGCGAAATTGGTGGCTGCTCTTCTGCGGCGCGCCAGTTGTACTGATTGTGCTTGGTTTCATCACTCTCATTAACCTATACGTCCGCTTCGGGAAACCTCTCGAAGAACTCTTCAATGCCATCAACGCGGTCGAGGACGGGAACCTCTCGATACGCGTGCGCGAAAACAACTCCGACATGTTCAGTGACCTGTTCAAGCGTTTTAACAAGATGGTAGGCGAACTCGAGCGCAACGAGCAGCAGCGCCGCAACCTGACCTCCGACATCGCCCATGAACTCCGCACACCACTTCATATCATTCAAGGGAATCTCGAAGGTATCGTGGACGGCGTCTATCAGCCGACCACCGAACACATCAACAACACACTGGACGAGACTCGTTTGCTCACCCGCCTCGTGAACGACCTGCAAACACTCTCCCTCGCCGAATC
>DATDAG010000431.1:0-3917 GCA_036525495.1 Anaerolineales bacterium | reverse complement strand
CAAACTCGGCGCGGATGGCATCAACCTGATTCCTGTTGACGATCATTGCGGCGAGATATTATCCATGCGCAAGAAAGACATTGCATTATTTAACGAAGAGATCGCGCCAAGAATTGCAGGACGCGCCCTTGAATTGGGGTTGATCGTTTCAGATGAAGATGCTTTTCCATTTGGGAGAAGCGAGTCTGAGGTCAAGTTGGGACGCGCGGGGAGATATGCGCTTGGATATTATGACAACCGTCCCTGTTTCGCGCCGTGGATGCACAGCCTCATTGACTTCAACGGCAGTGTCTATGTCTGCTGCATGACTCGTGAGCGCATCCCGTCGCTGGGAAACATCCGCACACATTCGTTCAAGGAAATTTGGGAAGGCGCGGCATATCGAGGTATCCGCTTAAAAATGCACCCGCCTGCATTGGCAGCTTGCAGGCGGTGCGATGATTTTATCGATCAGAATAAAAATATTTGGGAAGAGATCGGACCTTACTAACTCAAATCAGAAAACATATCCGCATCATCAGTATCGTCCCACATGCTGGCGCGGTTGAAATCATCGAAATCACTTTGATTGAATGTCGAGGCGGCAATCGGCAGGGCAACCGGCATCTCAAGCCCTTGCTGACAGGCAAGACACAAACGACCTTCTTGTGTATTATTGGTATGTTCATCACAATAGCCGCGACCGCACTTTATGCAAGTCCCCAATGACGGATTTTCACATCGATGCGGAACAAGATAACCGATTATCATTTCACATTGATCAGCCATGAAAATTGCTCTCCTTACTGAAAAGTATACACCTGACATCGGCGGACTGGCAATCTCGTCAGAACGATTTGCGCGCCTATTATCTTCTGCAGGACATAAGATCCGCGTCTTCGCACCGACCCTCAGCCTGCCCCCCTCCGATAAGCAGGCCCTCTCCCCAAGCGGAGTCAGCGTCACGCGTTTCGGCGCGAACAAACGCGTGGACGACACACTCGTCGACTGGTTTGAACTGGTTGTAGAGGAACACAAGCGCGAGCCGTTCGATGTGCTTCATGCATACTTCCTCACCCAAGCAGGATTTGTCGCCACATACGCAGGGAAATATTTAAATATCCCCAGCGTTGTATCCATTCGCGGCAACGATATCGAACGCGCCTCATTCGATCCATCCAAGTTTTCGCATGCCATGTATGCATTGCAACACGCGATTGCAGTGACAACCAACGCAACCGAATTGGCAATGAAAGCAAAGGCTTTTTTTGACAGGGAAATCATCTTGATACCAAATGGAGTTGACACCGAACACTTCAGGCCAATGGATAAAAATGTAGATTTGGCTAGCAATTTGGGATTGGGAGAACATCCCGTAATCGGCTTCGTTGGAGAACTAAGAAAGAAAAAAGGACTCGCTGCCTTCCTTTCAGCCTATGCGCAGGTGAATAAAATTCACTCCACCTCCATGCTAATCGTTGGGGAAATTCGACAGGGAGAAGACAAACAACACTTCGATGAATTTCGAAGCACCAACCCTCAATTACCCATAACCGTTACTGGACATATCTCCCATAACGATCTACCCTCCTATTTTTCATTGATTGACATTTTCTCTCTTCCCTCCTTGCGCGATGGGATGCCGAATGCGATTTTGGAGGCGATGGCTTGCGAAAAAGCTGTAGTTGCCACAGAGGTGGGAGGAGTCTCAGATGTGATAAAGGATGGAAAAAATGGATCTATTGTCTCTGTGAATGATGCGGATTCTTTATCCAGAGCGATCATCGAGTTGCTGGAGAACACATCTCTGCGGAAGAAGCTTGGTGAATGCGCGCGCCAGAAGATCGTCAAAGACTTCACACTTGAAAAGGAACTGGGTGGAAACCTTGATGTGTATCGGCAACTTGGATTGAAAGCTTGACCGTTCAGATATAATTACGAATATCTTTCCAACTTTGGACGATTCTACAAATTTTGAGGTCGCCATGCAATATGTGCCTGAGAATCGGATACGAACTTACAAGGAATATTCCACAGTTTTCTATGCCCTCACAACGGGCGATATCGATGCCGCCATCGCAGACCAGGTGGAGGGCGAGACCACCGTATCAGGGATTGACTTCCAGCAGGCGATCAATCTGGAGTTCACTGGGAATTCATTGTCAAGCAACCAGTTCGGGATCGTCTTTCCAAAGAATAGCGACCTCGTAGAGCCCGTCAACAAGGCGCTTCAAGCCATGCGCGCTCAGGGCGTGCTTGAAGCGCTGGTCACAAGATATTTCGGCGCAAATTTCAATGTGACCTACAATGACGTAGGACTTGGTGCGTATGGGAAATAGATAGTGCGATTGGGTATCGGGAAATCGGGGAAGAACGGGGGCTTAATGAACGTCAATAGTGAATGCATCATGGAAAATGACCAAGTTATTGAGTAATCTGAAGAAAAGCATATTAGCACACAAATGTGTGAGAAAATGGAAATCGAGTTTTAGAGTATAAGGGTGAGTGCAAGCAGGAAAGGAAGGTTCAAATGGCTTATTATTTGGTAACAGCCAAACCGATCCACTCAAAAATGGATTCCTTGCGTAAATGGCTGGACTCAGGCGAGATTCGCGCGATGCGTCCATTTGGGCAGGCGCTTCAAATGGGACTGGATAATGCGCGTTGGCAATCTGACGGCGTGGCGATATGGGAGGAAGAGGATTATTGCGTCCCGCCGCTGGCGCAGGAACGCGCCGCCGTGTTGGATGACTATTTCACTGAATTAGAAGTGCAACACGTAGATAAAGGCCAAGGGTCGAAGAAGATCGATTCGCTGGAAAAAATCTGGAATAACAATGACTGACCTATTTGAATCCACCGACACCGTAAAATCTGAACTCAACAAACAAAAGTACATCGCGTCGAATGAAATCTCAACGATTGTCTTTCTCGCGCAAAAACTGGGAAAGCCACTTCTCACGGAAGGACCGGCTGGTGTGGGTAAGACCGAATTGGCAAAAGCAATTGCGGGGGCGACAGGACGCGAACTCATCCGCTTGCAGTGTTATGAGGGATTGGATGAATCGAAGGCGTTGTACGAATGGGAATACTCGAAGCAACTGTTGTACACGCAGTTACTGCGCGATAAATTAAACGACACACTCGGCAAAGCAGAGACTCTTTCTGAAGCCGCGGACAAACTCGCCAAAGAGGAAGATGTCTTCTTCTCTGAACGGTTCCTGTTGATGCGTCCTCTTTTGAAGGCAATATTGAGCGAACAACCGACCGTGCTGCTCATTGACGAAATTGACCGCGCCGATGCAGAGTTCGAAGCCTTCCTGCTCGAAGTGTTGAGCGATTTTCAGGTATCCGTCCCTGAGTTGGGAACACTCTCGGCAAAGCATCGTCCGTTCGTTGTGCTGACATCCAACAACACACGCGAGTTATCAGAAGCATTGAAGCGGCGTTGCTTATACTTGTTCATTGACTACCCGACCTTGCAGGAGGAGTTGGCAGTTGTACGATTGAAAGTCCCGGACTTGAATCCAAAATTGGCGCAGCAAGCCGTGGAATTCGTGCAGAGACTCCGCAAAGGTGATATGCGCAAGTCGCCTTCCATCAGCGAAACATTGGATTGGGCGAATGCGCTCGTGGCGTTGAATGCGTCCA
Organism: Anaerolineales bacterium; assembly: GCA_036525495.1. Classification (GTDB taxonomy): domain Bacteria; phylum Chloroflexota; class Anaerolineae; order Anaerolineales; family Villigracilaceae; genus Defluviilinea. The sequence continues at coordinate 287 of DATDAG010000431.1, read as the reverse complement.
ATCTGGATAAGGATGTTTTGGAAGGCACTGTTTCGATCCTGCTGAAACATGAAACCGACATACAAAAAACGAAGCGGCAATACATCAATCCCCCACCGCCGCCTACAAGGTCAAAACCTGATGAGTTTGGCAGGTTCTCAGGGAACTAACCTGCCATTTACTAAAACAACTTTAGTCACGACAGAAAAATAACTTTTCGGATTCGTAGTATGCTTGCGAAACAGGTCGAACACGACTGAGTTTACCGTAGAACTGCAAGCCATGAGAACAACAAAGAAGAAACCCAT
>DATDAG010000430.1:0-12340 GCA_036525495.1 Anaerolineales bacterium | reverse complement strand
CACTGAATTAATAGACACTCTCCCCCCCGAAGCTGACTCTGCCATCACCTCTCTCGTAGATGCAGGCGGACGTCTCCCATGGACAACCTTCACAAGAAAATACGGCGAAATCCGCGAAGCAGGCGCAGGTAAACGAGATAGGGAAAAACTTTATCGCAACCCCAATTCCACAACTGAAACACTGTATTATCGCGGCTTGATCGCCCGAGCCTTCTTCGACACAGAAAAAGGACCGCAGGAATTTACATATATCCCTGATGATTTGTTCTCGATTATAAAAAACAAAAGGACAATTCACGAATCTCCCCCGCAAAGAACACATGATGAGCCCCTCGGTCGCCCCGCCTCCCCCGGCGAACGCGGACAAGAAACCCTCTCCGATGATTCCCTCCTTGATGACGCCACCACCCTGCTCGCCGCCCTCCGCATGCGTAGATCAGGCTTTCAGCCTGACAACAAACTAACTGCACTCCTCACATCCGCAAAACTCATCAAGAAAACCACAATACAAACCGAAGCGGTAAAAACCTTCCTCGAAGCATCTCGTTCGGATGCCTTGTCCATGCTCCAGGATGAATGGCTCGAAAGCGAGACCTTCAACGAACTCAAACTCATGCCAGGCATCATCTGCGAAGGCGAATGGGCGAACCAGCCGCTCGAAACACGCGAGTTCCTTTTGAGCCTGCTCGATGCCATCCCGGAAGGCAAATGGTGGAGCCTCAATACCTTTATCCGCGACATCAAGACAAAATACGCCGACTTCCAACGCCCCGCCAGCGACTACGACTCCTGGTTCATCAAACGCGCCTCCGACGGGCAATACCTGCGCGGCTTCGCCTACTGGGACTCAGTAGACGGCGCGCTCATCAAATACTTCATCACGGATATTTTGTACTGGCTTGGGCAGGTGGATCTGTCCATTGCAGAGGGAGCGAGTGAACCGACTGCTTTCCGTCTTTCCTCCTTCGATGGGGTCAAAGACGAAAAAGGCAGGATAAGTGTAGCGTCCAATGGAAAGATCAGTGTTGAACGAACCGCTCCGCGTGCTGTGCGCTATCAAATCTCAAGGTTCTGTGAATGGGATGAAATGAAAGGCGATGCATACCAATTTCACATCACAACCAACTCGCTCACCAAAGCCAAAGAGCAGGGTCTCAAGCCTGAACATCTTTTAGCATTACTTGTAAAACATACGAATAATAAAGTCCCGCCTGCGTTGGTGAAGGCGCTCAAACGCTGGGAGGTCAATGGCACAGAGGCTCGGGTGGAGACTCAAGTCATTTTGAGGCTGAGCAAGCCGGAAGTCCTGGAAGAGATGCGTAAGTCAAAGGCGGCAAGATTTCTGGGCGAAGTATTAAGTCCAACGGCAGTAGTGGTCAAAAGCGGAGCCATCCAAAAAGTGATGGATGCGTTGGCAGAGCTGGGTTTATTAACAGAAATCGTTAGTTCAGAATAATCCGCTGGTTGGGTAGTCATGCCGCGCTGAGCGGAGCGCTAGCGAAGTCGAAGCGTAAGCATGACGTATCAAAACCAGTGATAACAAATACACTTTCAAATACACGATGTGGTCTCGATACGCTTTGCTACTCGACCACCGTATATATCAAAGGAGATACCATGTCAAAACTCGATTGGGTAACAGAAGAGATCAACGGCTTGAAAGAACAGGGCTTGTACAACAACATCCGCACGATCGGCTCACCACAGGGCGCATGGCTCACAGTGGACGGCAAAAACGTGCTCAACTTTTGCTCGAACAATTATTTGGGTTTGGCGAATCACCCGAAGCTGGTTGAGGCGGCAAAAGAAGCGACGAAAAAATATGGCGTTGGTCCTGCCGCGGTGCGGTCGATCGCTGGTACGATGGACCTGCACGTGCAACTTGAACAACGGCTTGCCAAGTTCAAAGGTGCAGAGGATGTCATCACGTTTCAATCGGGATTCACTGCCAACCTTGGGACCATCCCTGCCTTGGTTGGCAAAGGTGATGTGATCTTTTCGGATCGATTGAATCACGCTTCGATCATTGATGGGTGTCGACTCTCGGGCGCGAAGATCATTGCATACGAACATAACGACGCGGGCGCGTTGGAAGACGCGATCAAAGAACACGCTTCAAACTTCCGCCGGGCCTTGATCGTCACGGACGGTGTCTTCAGCATGGACGGTGACGTTGCCCCCCTGCCCGCCCTATATGAGGTCGCGCAGAAATACGATATCCTCTTCATGGTGGATGATGCGCACGGTGAAGGCGTGCTCGGCAAAGGCGGGCGCGGCATCGTCGATCATTTCAACCTGCACGGCAAGATCGACGTGGAAGTCGGCACGATGTCGAAGGCCTTCGGTGTGATGGGCGGCATGGTGGCGGGGAAGAAAGAGATCATCGAATGGCTGCGCCAACGAGGACGACCATTCCTGTTCTCTTCGGCGGTTACCCCGCCCGATGCTGCGGCATGCCTTGCAGCGGTTGACCTGCTCGAAGAGTCTACTGAATTGGTGGATAAACTTTGGGCAAATGGGAAATTCTTCAAAGAGGAAATGGCAAAGCTCGGTTTTGACACAGGCGCTAGTGAAACACCCATCACACCCGTCATGCTTGGTGAAGCAAAGCTTGCTCAAGAATTTAGCCGCGAGTTATTCGAGGAGGGCGTCTTCGGTATGGCAATCGGGTTCCCCACTGTGCCACAAGGCAAGGCGCGCATCCGCGTGATGATCTCCGCCGCGCATGATAATGACGATCTCGGCAAAGGCCTGGAAGCGTTCGCGAAGGTTGGAAGGAAGTTGGGAGTGATTTCGTAATAGTTATTGACGTCTAAAAAGAAGAGACGACCTGCCTGTCGTCTCTTCTTTTTATTTATACCTCTTACTTTTTCTTCAACAAACTGCTTATTCCTCCAATCAAGCTCGAAAGAACCGCCTTTTTATTGCCATCCTTACCATCCGATTCATCGCCGCCCTCCCGATCAATCTTATCTGCCAAGTTCGCGGCGGCACCTGCCTTCGAAACAGATGCACCCGACAAGCCCTTTGTGGCAACCAATGGGATTACTTCCTTGGCAACATCCCCCATCGTGCTAATATAGGTGCGCACGTTTTCATTTGTCTGTTCGAGCGCATGGCTGGCTCCCTTGCTTGCCGTATCCATACCCTGCCCCGCAAGGGCGATCGTGGCAGCTTGTCCGCTCATATCACGGAACATGTTGGAGACTGCAATGGCTTGCATAATATCGTTCATGCCGGTTGGGTCGGGGAGACCTGGGGCGGCATTGATGCTCACAGCAGGCTGACCCAGTTGCCCCGGCGTCAGATTCGTCTGGTCGCTTTTACCGCCAGCTGTCAGAGGAGCAATGTCTGGCGCAGCAAACGGGATGGGGGAATCCTGCCAATTCCAGAAGCGTGTGATATCCAGCTTTTCAGCAGAGTTGAAACGGCCAAGCACCGCTTCGGCAAAGACACCGCCGCTCGGAAGAGGAATTTCGGCTTCCACTGGTTTGTTCAATCCCATTACTTTTTGACGCCAGTCCTTTTCCTTCTGTTGCTCTTCGTCACTATCTCCAAACTTCCAACGGAATCCCAGATAGTTACCGGTAATTGCCACGGGCACCGGTTCGACATAACTGGCTATGCCTTTGCCCTCATACATGTACCCCGCAAGCAATTGACTCAAGGTCATCGAATCGAGACTGAGCCAAATGGCATAGCTGTAGCGCGGGTTATCCTGTAAATGCTGGATCAATGCCGGTTCCCCGGAATTAATCTTGACCTGCAAAACTGTGACCAAAGTTGTTTTCTTTTCTGCATTTTCATCGACATCCGCAACATCATCGGGCCCTTGGGCAGGAGCAGCATCTGTTTCCTTCACTGGAGGATAAAACATTTCCTTTATGGATGGACTCCGATTCACACTATCTTTATATTGATACTTGATCCAACTTGGAATGCGATTTTCGATCGCTTCAGAGTCCATCTCAGTTTCTTCAAACTCGAAAACGATCTCCTCCAACGTATTCAACGAAGTGCTTTGAAGATCCAGACTGCCGATTAGATTGTTCCTATCATCACGAGAATACTTCTTCGGTGAGTCATCATTGACATATGAAACATGGATCGCCACGATTTTTACATCAGACTGATAATCCAATCTCTCCAGGGTCGGTGAGCGGTCAAGCCAGATGGGACGAGGGGTCAGCGCTTCTATGGGCAGGTCACCCCCGGAGAAACGATGATATTTAGCTGGTATGCCGGTCACCTCAGCATCGAAATAGCCGTCCCAGGAATCCAGTTTATTTCGAATACCATCGTTGGGAGCAACGACTTTGAGCAATTCTTTATACCGGGTGAAAACGCGCGGATCGTTGAAGTTAATTGCCTTCATTGGTATGAAGAGCACCCGTTCAGCATCCCATACTTCTGTTGCCACGCGATAGACCTGTACCACCTCATAGTATTGAACTGTCATTGCGTGCATATGATTATAGTTGGTGACCACGCGGGTGGTGAGTGTTTCCTTTTCCTGCTGGAAACTTTCCCGTACAACAGTGGCGCGACGGGAGCGTTCGGCCGTTGCATGCTGTTGAGTCCTGCTCAAAATATTTTGGTTCATGGCCGCGCTCATTTTACGCTGTCCACCGCTGCGCGAGACATTCGTCGCAAGACCCATGCTCGATGCACTTCCGCCGGAGGCAATACCAATCGACCAACCGCTTTCATTCGATTTACCGAAACTGGACGAAAGGGAATCACCGTATTGCATTTCACTGGCTACCGCCTTTGTGATCTCGCTAATCGAACGTGCTTGTTGAGCCGTTTGAGAAAGCACATCCGCCTCCTTTATCTTCTCGTCTGTCCGTTCGCTTGTACGACGGTACCAGTCCACCATCGCGATGCGGGTGCTCTCACCGGGAGCGAGTGCCAGGCTGTGCAACAATTGTCCCAATGTCACTCCCTGTGCATACCAGGACTGTCTGTAGGTAAGAATGCCGCCTCTGGCAGGCCGGTCAAACCCCTGGGTGATGCCATCCTCAGAGAACAGACTTACACCTCCGCTTTGACTCAAATCCGTTAGGTTATCCTGATCGCCATCGATCTCATCGAGATAAACGCTAGTGTAATAGACACACTCGGTAGGATAATTCCCGGTAGCCGGGATCAAGTCTGCTGGCGCTTCAGGATCTTCGCCAAGTTTGGTGGTTCGGGTCGGGTCAAATGTGGAAAGCAAAATCTGCCGCGCACTTTGAAACGGAGGCCACAACGCCATATCACGGATGGTCTTGATATTCAAGGCATTCTGCAGTTTGGTTGCTGTGGTTTCATCGCCGAAATTCATCTCCCCGATATCTGCGTTTTTGAGGCCTTTCAGATCCATATCTTTCGGGTCCCCGCGCAGGGCGTCACCAGGGATGAAACCATGCTGGAGGAAAGATGCCTCCAGAGGGCTGCCCGAATCCACCAGGGCGCGGGCAACATTAAAGTAATGTGACATTGCCAGATCAAAAATACTGATGACCTTCAGTTGATCTTTTAATACTTGTGCTGCATCCTCACTGACCCCATTCAGCATGCCGATATCCTGTTGCAGCAGTTTACGTCCCTCCAGGTTTGCGATATCTATTTTGACCAATCGGGCGTTCTCTGAACCTGAATTTTCATCCGGTGGTTCGGGCAGTTTTGGTATCTTTATTGTTTCGCCATCGATTAAAGTCTTTTTTAATTTCCCCTTTTCCTTGCTATTGAATTCCATGATGATCGGCCATTTCGTTCCAAAACCATAATATTTTCGGGCCAGGTCCCATGGCGTGTCACCTTTTACCACGACATGAGTTGCGAGAATCTTTGAATTCTTTTCATCTGCCATCTTGAACTCCTTTTACTAAAATCAAATAAAGGTATGATTTTCCTCCACAATCAAGAGGAGTGCATCCCCAAGGTGCAGGTTCGATCAGTCATTCCAATTTTTGACTGTCCCAGTAAAGGATGAACGAACTCGTTAATATATAAACAATGATGTTCTCATATATTGTTCATCCGGCGACTTGTGCAACATAATTAATTATATTTATTATTTCGACCTATTTACCTCCTTGCCTTATTTTGATAACAGTATAGCATTTTGAAAAAGCAATTTCAAGATGTATTTTCAATTCTCCGTCTTTTTCTTCCCTACCGCGGTTGATTCGGGCAAGGGTCGCTTTGCATTAATGTTATAAAGAAGTTCCGAACCATCAACTCGGATGTTCCTTGGGAATTGTGACATTCATCCATTCCCAACAACACTGTACACATGTATGATGGTTTCATGCAACGTTCACAGAACAATAATAATGATCTGATGCAATCCCGTGCATCGCTCACAAAATTTGCATGGCTTTCCATCGGCGCGGCGGTTGCAACCATAGGGATAAAAACATTCGCATATTTCCTGACGGGATCGGTGGGGTTGTTATCCGATGCCATCGAGTCGCTTGTCAATCTGGCTGGCGCGGTGATGGCATTGGTCATGCTCACCATCGCGGCGCGCCCCGCGGATGAAGACCACGTGTACGGTCACAGCAAGGCTGAATATTTTGCCAGCGTCACAGAGGGAATTCTTATCCTGGGTGCGGCAATCGGGATCATGGTCACTGCAGTGCAAAGATTGATCGAACCGCGTCCGCTGGAGCAACTGGGGATCGGCCTGGGCGTTTCATTGTTGGCTTCGGTTATTAATTGGGCTGTCGCGCGCAGGCTGATGGTTGAGGGAAAGAAGCGGAGTTCCATCTCACTCGAAGCGGACGCCCACCACCTCATGACCGATGTGTGGACTTCCATCGGAGTCATCGGAGGTGTTGCGATCGCAGGGTTCACAGGGTGGAATTTTCTTGATCCGATCGTTGCCATCCTTGTCGCGCTCAATATCGTTTGGACAGGCTTTCAACTCGTCAGGCGTTCGGTTTCAGGTCTCATGGATGAAGCGCTGCCTGAAAACGAGCAAAAGATCATCCACGATGTCATGGAAAAATACCGAAAAGCCGGCATTGACTTTCACGCATTGCGCACGCGTCAGGCGGCAGCCCGCAGATTTATATCGGTGCATGTGCTCGTACCGGGCGATACCACCGTTCACGATGCACATCACATCGTCGAAGAGTTCGAAGATGACATACGCTTATCCCTAGGAGGAGTGGTGACGGTCTTTACGCACCTTGAGCCTGCTGAGGACGAACTCTCGATGGAAGACATGCATTTGGATCGTTGAACAAGAAGGAAAAATGTCAGATAAATATTTTGGACGGGGGAACAGCGCGCTAATCGAACAGGTCCGTATCCACGACCACCATGACCCGCATCATGGCAGGTTCCACCTTTCAGATGTGATCCTCGGGGGGCAGGACGGACTGGTTAATGTTCTTGGGGTCATCCTCGGAGTTGCCGCGGCAACATCAGACACCCGCATCGTCATTGCAGCGGGTCTCGCGGCGACCTTTGCCGAATCCATCTCGATGGGCGCGGTCGCGTACACTTCAACACTGGCGGAGAACGATCTTTACCATAGCGAACGTGAACGCGAGTATCGTCACATCCATCTCGCGCCGGATGTGGAGGTCGAAGAGATACGCGATATCTACCGTAATAAGGGATTCGAAGGCGAAACGCTCGAAAAGATCGTGGATGTAATCACCTCCAACCCGGACGTATGGGTTAATGTGATGATGTCTGAGGAATTTCAATTGAACCCCCCGGAGAAATCCAAAGCGTTCAACTCTGCGTTATTGGTTGGATTCTCCGCGCTGGCAGGTTCCTTCATCCCCCTCTTCCCGTTCTTCTTCTGGAACGTGAACCTGAGCATCGGACTTTCGATCATCATCGCCGCCCTGACCTTGTTCATCGTCGGTGTGTACAAAGCGCGCGTGACAGTTGGTAAACCCTTCCGCAGTGGCATGGAGATGGCTATCATAGGCACGGTCAGCGCGTTGGCGGGGTATATCGTGGGACTGATCTTCAAGGTGCCAACGGTATAGTGACCATGCTTAAACCTGCCGCTGTATTTATCACCACCACTTCGTAACCCGCTCGGGAATCCGCTCATCGCCCAACTCTTTGCATAACTTCTTTCAGCGCGGATGGGCACCCTGCCACTTCAAGTCGCTGAGTTTCTCTTTCAGCGGAACATCCACCCGAAGTGTGGATAATTCCCTGAACAGCAAGGCATCGTCATAATTTTCTTGTAGGTTATTGATCAGCGTCGTCGCACGTCCCAAACTCAGCGGGAGTTTTTTCGGGTCTTTGGGAATGGATCCGATATGTTTATACTTCGCCAAGACCGTTGCAACGGATTTCGCCCCCCAACCTCTGATACCTGGGTAGCCATCAGCCGAGTCACCGACTAATGCGAGGTAATCGGGAATCGATTCGGGAGCAACACCAAACTTTTCGATCACACCTTTTTCGTCGAGGACGATCTCTCGACGACGATCCCAACTGACCACGCGCTTACCGTCCACCATTTGAGTCAGGTCTTTGTCCACTGAACAGATGACGATCTGCTCAACAGACTTGGATTTCTTGAACCTGGCGACCGCAGTGGCAATCGCATCATCCGCTTCAAACTTGACCTGAGGCCAGATCACCAGTCCCAAAGCGGATACCACCTTTTCAGCTAACTCGAACTGATTCAAGATGACAGGGTCAACGCCTTCGCTTGATTTATAGCTTGGATAAAGCTTATTGCGAAACGACTCGATCACATGGTCGAAAGCGACCGCTATATGCGTCACTTCAGGGTCGGAGAGGAGCAGCACCATACTGCGGACAAGTCCGAGCGTGGCGCCGACTTCCTGTCCGCTGGCAGATTTCTTTGGCGGCGCGCCAAAGTGAGCACGGAATAATTCGTATGTGCCGTCTACTAAATGAACTTTCATTTGTTCCCCTCCCCGCTAAATCTTTCATATGAACCCAGAACATGCAGCGTCACTGCATACTCATCCAGATGACTAAGTGCTCGTTTGACAGTACTATCTTCGGTTGATCCAATAAAATCAATATAGAACAGATACTCCCACGGCTTGCCCTGCAACGGACGCGACTCGATCTTCGTCAGGTCGATATCGCGCAGCGCAAACACAGACATCGCTTTGAACAATGCGCCTGGCTGATTCTTCAATGTGAACACGATGGACGTCTTCGACTCTCCCGTCGGGACAACTGGTTCTCGTCCGACAGCCAGAAAACGCGTATAGTTTTCTGCGTTATCTTCGACCCCTTCTTCGATGATCTGCATCTCATACAATTCCGCCGCACGGCGCGATGCGATGGCGGCAGTCTTACGTTCGCCGCTGGCTTTCAGCAGTTTCACACTCCCTGCCGTATCGTAGACTGCATCGGGCTTGATGTTCAGATTCCGCAAATATGCCGCACACTGACCTAGCGCCTGCGGATGGCTAATCGTCTTTTTGATATCTGCCTTCTGTACATCAGGGAACCCGATCAAACAATGGTGTACACGTAACAAATACTCCCCTACAATGTGAAGGTCATGGTGTAAGAGCAGATCGTAGTTTTGATGAATGCTGCCCGCCAATGAATTTTCGATCGGAGCTAAGGCAAAGTCGCTTTTTCCTGATACAACTGAATCGAACATCGCATCAAACGATTCGCATGGGACCGTCTCGACTTCACCAAAATAATTGAAGACAGCCTGTTCGCTGTACGCGCCTGGTTCGCCTTGGAAAGATACCTTCATAATAACTCCACTGGACGGGGAGACCCCGTCCCTACCGATTCTCCGCCCACTCAACAATCTTACGGAATCCCGCTTCCACTTCTTCATCAGAGGCTGCGATCGTCATGCGGACAAATCCCTCACCGTATTCACCAAATGCCGATCCAGGCACAAGCGCAACGCTGGCATCTTCCAAAAGCCTTTCGCACACTTCTGCAGAAGTCATTTTCAACGGACGGAAATCCAAAAAGAAATAAAACGCTCCTTGTGGAGGGGAAACCAATACTTTCCTGGAACCCAGTTCATTCGCCAAGTGCAACACCAACTCCCGACGTCGCGAGTATGCCGCACGCATCTCTGCAGTGACATCTTGGATTGTAGGATCAGTTAATGCAAAAGCAGCGGCCTTTTGAATGAATGGAGCCACGCATGTAATGGAGTTTTGCCCTGCTTTCAGAGCGTTTTCAAATACCTGTGCAGGTCCAGCAAGAAAACCCACACGCCAACCTGTCATCGCATAGGATTTGGAGAGACTGTTGACAATGAGAGTCCGTTCTTTTGCGCCGTCAATCGCCGCAGCAGAATTGGGGCGTTCACCATAGTACAAACTTCCATATACTTCGTCGCTGACGATCCACAGGTTATGTTCTTTGGCAAAGTCTTGCAATTTCTGTAAATATTCTTGTGAGGGATATGCACCCGTCGGGTTTGATGGATAGTTCAAGACAATGGCTTTTGTTTTAGGAGTTAAAGCTTTCAGCCACGAATCGAATTGAGGGATGAATCCAGCTTCAGGCGGCGCAGGGATGCGGATCACATTTCCGCGAAGCATGGTCGCCATGTTTTCATGAGTCGCCCACGAAGGGTCGGGTATCAAGACGTCATCCCCTGGGTTCAAAATGGATTGCATCGCCAAGTAATAAGCATGGATTCCGCCGTGCGTAACCATGATCTCAGTAGCGGGATCGTAGGTCACACCTTCGTCACGTAACAGTTTTTCAGCGATGGCTTTGCGTAACTCAAGTGAACCGATGGCAGGGCCATAATGCGTCAGCCCATCCTGCATGGCTTTGAAAGCAACATCAACAATGGATGGGTGCGTATTGAAATCGGGATCGCCGACTTGCAATCCAACAAGTTGACGTCCGCTGGCTTTAAGCGCGTTGATCTTGTCAGATAAGGAAACGGTTGGAGATTGGCGAACAAGTTCAAATTGCTGATTGAGATTCATGGAAAGTTCCTACAATAAAGTTTCAGCATTATAACCATAAGATGTAAAAAAGCCCCCGCTTTCGCGAGGGCCGTTTGTTTATCCGAGCGCTTTCTTTGCTTCGGCGATCACTTCATCGTAATCGGGTTCCTTGCCGAGTTCGGGCAGGTAATTGACATAAGTTAATTTACCTTCTCGATCCACAATAAAAACAGAGCGGCGCAGGTAACGGCGTTCTTTGATAAGTACGCCATACTTCTCGCCAAATTCAGCATTGACCACATCAGAAATCATTATGACACGTTCCACGCCGGCCGCTGCACACCAGCGTTTTTGCGAAAACGGGAAATCAGTGCTGACGGTATAGATCACAATATCTTCACTGAGACCGGCAGCTTCCTTGTTGAAACGGCGGGTTTCCGTATCACAGGTATCTGTATCGATCGAAGGGACAGCGGAAAGAATGATCACCTTGCCCTTTGACTCTTGCAACGGATTCACCGTTCCCCAGCCTGTAACAACAGAAGTGAATTCGGGGGCTACATCCCCCGCTTTAACATCGTCGCCGATCAGTGTGACGAAATTATCGCCGATCTTAAAAACATCCTTACGTACAGTTGGCATTTCTATCTCCTTGATAAGTTGGTGGTGGTATTTAACCACAGGTTATTAATTTTGCACATTCAAAATCCAGAAAACATCGCACATTGGTTGACATCCATTACTCGGTGCGGTATATTGTTATAACATTATAACATTTCACAGGAATTTCACAACTTGATCTCTCCCCAATCCCCCATTCTCATTGTAGGCGCGGGACCCGTCGGTCTCTCGCTGGCACTCGCCCTTTCTCGCGCAGGCATCTTGACCAACGACATGACACACGGCATGACGGCGGCGCGTCGTATTCGATGCGGTGCCGTTCATATTGGCATGCACTCGTTCCAATCTGATTCGATGGCGCCTGTCGGTGGATTCGGCATGTCGGGATTTGGTCGCAGTGGTGGGCAATATTCGGTGGAGCATTTCACCGAGTTGAAGTGGATTTCGATGGAGTTGGGCGATACGCCAAATCCATTTTTGATTGAGGATTTTGGATTGCTGGTTTCGATATGGCGCTCGCTCCGCTCGCGCCTACTCAATCAGCGGAGTGTTTTTGAAATAGTAACTTTATAAATGCTGGAAAAGCTCATGACAACTGAAGCTGTGCAAAAGAAATTTGGTCCTGTTCGGCTGGTTCAAGGTGTGACAATCGCGAATATGTTCACGTATTACTTCGCCACGGTCACATCGCTTTCATTGTTCACATTCCTGCCGCAGTTCCAACCATTCCTATTAACTGAAATGGCCGGCGCGCCTGAAACGCAGCAAGGCGTGATCAGCGGCAACCTGACCTTCTTCGGCGAGATCGTCATCCTCGTCACCATCGGCGG
>DATDAG010000429.1:0-4419 GCA_036525495.1 Anaerolineales bacterium | reverse complement strand
AAATTCAACGCGAAAAGGATGAAGGCGCTCAATGAAATTGAAAAAGACAATCTGGATACCCATCATCGGAGGACTCGTCTTTGGAGCTCCGTCTTACTTAATCACTGTGGCAAACATTACCTTTACAATCTCCAAGGATTTGATCCTCGGTCCCTGGGAAATACTTAATGCCCTCTCGGCCGCATTGTTTGGCCCCATTGGCTTGCTTATTACAGAACTTGGACTGGATACCAGCGGTTATTTGTACTTTTTCAAAGGTGTTTATCCTTCGCCGCAGGATGTTTATTTCATGATGGGCAACCATATTGCTCGTGTTGCGGCATTGATGATAGTAGCGTTTAGCTACAGGTTCATCTACGAGCGAATGAAAATGCCGCGTTTACTCGCTGGATGGTTTCTGCTCATGTGCATTTATTACTTTGTAGGCGTCACGCTACAAGTGTCGCTATTCAATATTGCCGTTCCAAACCTGGGAGCCTCCTACTTGGTTTATTTCAGCAATGTTCGTCTGGAATTTATACTCGTCACTGTCATCACATCTCTCATCCTGCTGGCCCTTCCCGAGCGCTATCGTAAACCACAGTGATATGAGTTGAAGAAGGCGTCGAATCAAAAAACTTATGTGCAAGGCAACAAGAAAGAAGGCGTTCAATGAAAGCGAACAAGACAGTCGGGATGTCCATAATGATTGGGGTTGCATCCAGTATCTTAATTCTTTTGGCTTCGACAGCCCAGTTCGTGATTCCGCTTGGAGGCGACACTTTCATCGGAGTGGGGGAAATTTTTACGACGCTTTCAGCCGCCCTCGGAGGACCCATTGCTGTGATTGTCACATTGCTCGTGGCATATGGGGGCAATATCATACTAAACATTGATCTTTTTACAGATATACAGACTGTTTACATAACACTAGCCGATGCCGCTGCCCATTTGTTCGCCATGCTGGTAGTGGTTTTATGCTATTACAAATTGCTTTACCCCCGCGTGAGAAAAACCGGTGCTTTTCTTCCGGGTTGGTTTTTAACGGTTGGCGCCTACTATTATCTGGCTCTCCTGCCTTTGGCGGTAGCGCTACAAAGCCTTGTCAATCCTGGTTTTACCTCAACATACCCATCGTTTGCTATGGACTTTTTCCCGGAGTTTTTAGGAACCGCCACAATAACAACTCTGATATGGATTGCCCTTCCAGCGCGCTACCGCCGCCCGCGCTGGATCGAGCCGAAGCAAGAAATTCAGGATAAATAGAAAGGCAGCTACTCGATGCTGATAAAAAGTTCAATCATTTGGAGAATGATCGCCTGGTTCCTCTTGATGGCGTTGATTCCGCTCGGCGCGGTGACCATCTTCGTGCAGAGACAGGTAAACCAGACTGTCCTGGATGTCGAATTACAGGCGGCAGTCAGGGAGGCGCGCCTGCACGCTGCGGAGAGCGCTCACCATCCGGATGCTTTCGAGGAGCACACTCAAATTTACCAAGGCACTGAAGAGGTCGCCTTCATCCTTGGAACGGACAGCACATACCTGGCGCATACCGACCCGCAGAAGATTGGCGCTTCTGCCAAAAACGATTTCACTCCTGATATTCTGCAAACTTTTTTCTCCGCTGATAGTGGGAGTCTTGATAACGGCGACGCTGGTCAGATCATTGGCTATGCCGCCATCCCGGGTCAAGACTCGGTGATGGTCATTGTCAAAGATAACCAGGCTATTCAAAACACACTCGACTCTCTTTCAAGGTCAATATTCTTACAGCTTTCTGTCATCCTGTTGATCACATCCATTGTCAGCGGGGTCGCCATTCTGGCGGTGATCAATCCATTAAGGACACTGGCAAACTTCGCCGATCAAATCGGCTCAGGGAATCTGGACGCCACCATTGACCAGACCGATCTTGAAGGTGAGATCGCGGTGCTGGCGGGAAGTCTCGCCAGCATGACAGCCCGCCTGCGTGATCTTATCAATAACCTCGAGAGTAAAGTTGAAGAACGCACCCACGACCTTGAAATTGCGGCGCAGGAATTGAAACGCACTGACTTGATGAAGAGTCAGTTCCTCGCCAGTATGAGTCATGAGTTACGCACGCCGCTCAATTCCATCATCAATTTCACCCAGTTGATCTCGATGGGCGTTGCGGGACCAGTCACGGATGAACAGATGACGATGCTGAACACTTCCCTGGGCAGTTCGAGGCACCTTCTGCAATTGATCAACGATGTGCTGGATATCAGCAAAATACAAGCGGGCAAATTGAGCCTGTACATCGAAGAGAATGTGAACTTGAATGAGGAGATCAAAGCAGTGGTTGACATGGCTGAGCCTTTACTGCAAAAACAAAATGCCGCGCTGGAACAGCCCATCCGATTCGTTCAGGATATTGATCGTGACCTGCCGTTGACCGCCTGTGACCGGCGCCGCTTCCGCCAGGTGCTGTTGAACCTGCTCTCCAACGCGATCAAATTCACCGGTCAGGGTAGCATCACCCTGAGCGTGAAAAAGAAGGAAGAGGAATTCATCTTTGCCGTGATGGATACAGGTCCCGGCATCGCCAAGGAAATGCAGGCTCGCATCTTCGAGCCTTTTGTACAGGCAACGAGTGACATTAAACACACGCAAGGCACGGGTTTGGGCTTGCCTATCTCGCGCAGTCTGGTGGAGGCGCACGGCGGTGAGTTGTGGGTGGAGAGCAACATGGGCGAAGGGACGACCTTCTTCTTTACCCTGCCCTTCCGCTCGCCAGTAATGCACTCAAAGGAGATTACACAATGAATCCTCAAAAACCAATTCTTGTTTATGTGGAAGACGATGAAAACAGCATCTTCATCATGAAGATGGTGGTCGAAAGAGTAATGAAACTGCCGACCCTGTATGTCTTGCAAAGCCGCGCTGATTTTGTACAACAGGTCAAGGGACTCGGTGTTATGCCGGACGTCTTTCTGTTGGACATTCAAATGAAACCATATGACGGGGTTGAATTGTTGTCCATGTTACGAAAAGACCCGCAGTTCAAATGCAGTAAGGTGATTGCCCTGACCGCTAGCGTGACCAATGAAGAAGTCTCGCTCCTGAAGAGCGGCGGTTTTGACGGAGCGATCGCCAAGCCGCTGAACATCGAGGTTTTCCCGGATCTGATCGCCAGGATCATCAACGGGGAGCAGGTCTGGTACATCGCTTGATTTGCCGGTAAGAACAATAAGCGTCAAGCAAAATACCTGTCCTTTTGGACAGGTATTTTGCTTAAAAGAGACAGGTTGAAAATGTCTAAAGAGACAGTTAGCAGGCTGCTTGTTCATCAATAGAATGATGTCATAAGCAAACCTTTTCAAATTCAAAGGAGTAGATCATGAACACCAAAATCGTTCAAGTCGTTTCAGTATTGATGTTGGGGACAATTCTCATTGGCGCAACATCCCAACTAGGTTTTGCATCGGCATTGGTCCCGATCAAAGCCTCGGGACAAGCCACAACACAATCAGCTGGACCAACCGATCCCCAGGAGCTGGAGGCCTTTTTGGATGACCTGATGTCAGCAGAGATGGCTGAAAACCAAATTCCCGGTGCGATGGTGGCAGTTGTCGAGGATGGCAGAGTGCTGCTTGCCAAAGGCTATGGCTACGGCGACATGGCGGATCAAATCCCCGTGGACCCCGAACGCACCCTGTTCCGCGTGGGTTCGGTTTCCAAACTATTCACCTGGACAGCGGTCATGCAACTTCTGGAGCAGGACAAAGTCTCATTGGATACTGATGTCAACGAATACCTGGACTTTACGATCCCTGCCACCTTCCCCGAGCCGATTACCCTGCGCCACCTGCTGAGCCATACGGCCGGTTTCGAGCAAAAAGGGACCAACCTGTGGCGGCTGCAAGCCGGGCAGATGGTCCTGCTGGGCGACTGGGTGAAAGACAATCTGCCGGCGCGCGTTTTCCCGGCGGGCGAAATAGCTGTCTACTCCAATTATGGCACTACCTTGGCGGGGTACACTGTCGAGCGCGTCTCGGGCTTGTCGTTTGATGAATACGTGGAACGGAACATTTTCGTGCCGCTGGGCATGACGCGCAGCACCTTCCGCCAGCCGCTGCCGGCGAACCTGGCGGCGGACATGGCGACCGGCTACGGTGCCACCGACGCCTACCTCGAAGGCACTTTCGAGTTCGTATTGGACTACCCGGCGGGTGCGCTGAGCGGAACAGCGACCGACATGGCTCGTTTCATGATCGCCCACCTGCAGAACGGAGAGCTGGATGGCCAGCGCATCCTCCTGGAAGAGACCGCCCGGCAGATGCACTCGCAACTCTATACGCCCGACCCGCGCCTGGAAAGTATGGCGTACGGCTTTTTCGAGAGCACGGTTAACGGCCAGCGTATCCTCAGTCATGGCGGCGATACGACGCTATTCCACAGCGGCCTGTACTTGCTCCC
>DATDAG010000428.1:0-4866 GCA_036525495.1 Anaerolineales bacterium | reverse complement strand
AAGCCAGAACAGACATGGCTTTTTCAACAGACTGGATCAATTGGACGAACTCAGCGAAATATCGATTATGGGTAGCTTTGGTTTTCACCTTCTTCCACAAATACTCGATCGGATTGTAGTCTGGTGAATAAGACGGCAGTTGGTAAACGAGCAGGCGTTCTTTGTGGGCAGGGTTTTGAAAAACCAATCATCTTTTTCGCGGTCATATGCCGCCGACCTAAGTGGTTCTCTCGATAAGTTCTTGAAGCGTTTTGGAGAACGTTTTCTACTCAAAATCAGGTGCTTCTACTCATAAAGATATAGCGAGAAGACCACTAAGTCGTGAGGTCGGCGGCAACTTTATATCTAATTGTATGAATGGATTCCCTTTTTTATCCAGGTGGGCGATAACTAGGCGACTTTTTCGTGGCTGCGTCGATCTCCTCAGCGGTCAGGAGCACCGTGACCTTGGCGCTGGCGGCTCCTGCGGCATTGACTGTCAGGGAAAGTGCCGCCGTTGTGATGTTGTCCGGCACGTCAGCAATGATAAAAAGATCGGTATCACCGAAGGCATAATAAAAAGCCTCTACCTTGGCACCTACCGACTCAAACAACTTTTCGACGGCTGCGCGTCGACTGGAACCGCCCTCCTTGAGCAACCCCTTGAGACCTTCACCGACATAGTTGGCTTGAACGAGATACTTGGACATTTGAATCTCCTTTAGAAATAGGCGTGCACCTCTTGGGAGGCGCACCGACGAATAGTGATAAGCAATTAATCATAATAACTTTGACCTATATGCACCTCCTTCTGTATCTCATACCTTCGACTCACCATTGAAACACAGCCCCAGTTACAGAGTGGTTGAATAAACATTAGCGTGCTGCCATTGAACAATTTTAACATATGATTTTTCACAGAAATTGCAATTTCAAGAATATTTTCACAAAAGCCACGTATGGAACTGCCCAACGGTCCCGCGTCACCCGCTCGCGCGACGTCCACGGGAACCCTGCTGAACCACAACCAAGCTTGCGAAGCCAACCCCGCCTGTACCAAGAGCGCGCAGCGCGAGTCGGGTGCATGCGGTTGTTGGGCCGATCTTGAAATGACCTATGCGCTTCTAAGCTCAAATACAGTAACTTCGGGTCGCACGTTGAATCGTACCGGAAGCAAGTGACCAACGCCACGGCTGATATACATCTGCCGATTGCCGCTCAGAACGAATTCACCTGCCGTATAGCGTTGGTTGGACACTGGCAATATTGGCGGCGGAAGAAATGGCGGTTTGCATTGCCCACCATGCGTGTGTCCTGCCAATATCCAACCCTGGTAGTTTTGCCAAACAGGGAGATCAACGGTATCCGGATTATGGCTCAGTGCAAGCATGGCACCATTCGGATTCAGCGCAACCCAAACAGGCTCAGCTTGAAATTGGTTACCCCACCAGTCGTCAAAACCCGCAATTTGGAGACCGCTAACATCAACAACTTCGTTACGGAGGACGGTAACTCCGTACAGCTGAACCGTTTGAACTATACGATCAGCGACATCAGGATGCGACCATTCAGGGCCATAATCATGATTGCCGAGGATAGCGAGCGTGGCAAGTCTTACTGTCGGAAAAAACTTGTAAACACTCGGGAACTGAGTAAAGACTTCTGGATGATAGGTAATGAAGTCTCCTGTGAATATGAGGATATCTGGATGTAGGTCTGTAATCATATTGAAGACCGAGATGATGTAGTTATCATCAACATAGAGTCCCATATGAATATCGCTGATCTGGACAAGCGTGTACCCTACGAGATTGAGCGGCAAATTTCTAATGGAAAGAGGACGGCGAACGAATTCTAGCCAATGTGGCTCAACCAAGCCGGTGTAAAGTCCTAGGCCAGCGGCAGTAGCCAGAGACATGATCTTCAAAAACTCGTGACGTGTCATAGAGTTACGATGCATACATATCGGCCCAACTCATGATTCAACAGCAGCGCACTGTTTAATAACGGCCTCTTGCCTTTCCATCGGCAAAATCGCTGTATTCACATTTCACCTCAGGTAAACGTTTACCAGTAAGTTCGTCTGCTTGATCCTTATAGCTGCTTACATATTACAAAATCCATTACCCTGAGTCACGTGTCATTTGTCATAAGTTCATTGTTCGCACTACGAACTATGGCGGGGATCTGGAAGGCTGTTTGTTGGTTGAATTCCTGCTTCAAAGCCGTCCCAAAAAGAAAAGTCTCGGTGCCTTTTACCTGGTTCGGGACTTTCTTCATCCATTTTTTCTCTCTTCCCTTGACACTGCTGTTAATCGGTAGGTAGCCTGGCATTTGGGCATTAAAGGGTCGGGGCTGCTCTAAGTTTTCTTGGACAGAAAATAATAGTTACTATCTTCGGAAACATTATCCAATTGAAAGCCTAACTTTTCCAAGAGATGTTTTGCGCGAATATTATTCGAATAAGTATGCGCCTCTACTTTTGATAAATTCAAAAAAGAAAAACCGTAATCAGTAATAGCAATAAGACTTTCACTCATAAAACCCTTTCCCCAATGTTCTTTTGCCAAATCAAACCCAATCTCACCTCTGTCGCCGAGCCTAATATCTCCATAGCCACATGTTCCGATACATTCGCTGTTTTCCCTCAATGCAATTGCCCAAGTGATGCCTTCTCCTTGTTGAAATTCAGAGTTGAATTGATCTATGAATTTTGAGGCTTGCTCAATTTCTGAGAGTGGCTTTTCAAAGAACCACTTTGCGATATCTGGATCAGAAAAGTTCTTGAAAATAGCATGTGTGTCAGCATGCGTAAGTCCTCGCAAAATTAACCGCTCAGTCTTAATTATTGGAAAAATTTTGGGAAACTCGATTTGCGTCATATTAGTGGTTACCTTTCTCGAATTCTTTTCAATCCACTTCATCTGTGTGTAGCACGCTGTGTTACCCGCAAGTGGGCGGGCGTGGACTCGGCTTGAGACGAGTATAAACCCGAAGTGAGATATTGGCTTGTAAATCGCGCAGAGTCCCACTTGTCGGGTGTTAGCATGAAAGCGCAGTCCGACGGGATTGCGGTCGGGCACGTTTTTGGATATGCTCCGTTTGTTTGGTGAACGGGCACGCGTATCCGGGAACGCTGCGTGAGGGTCCAGTTGAAACGTGCATGAGAAGTTCCGTCCAAGGAACAAGCTCGCTCGGGTGTTTCCCGAAGGACATCGGGACGATGTGACTGTCCCGTTCGGATCCGCTTAACTGAGAAGGGCAGACATGTGCCCCAGCTCGCATCTGTGTCCCCAAAGAACGGGGATAATGTGATCCAGCGGCCCTAAAAATGAAACGTGCCCGACCTTCGGCTGGCAGGGATTGCCAGCGTTCCAAACAGGAGTATACCCCTATGAATGATTCTCGAAAACGGTATATCGGATTGGATGTGCACAAACACTACCTGATCGCCGTGGGAGTGGACGTCGATCTGAACGTCGGGCAGGCAGCACGACGTGTGGAACTGTTTCGTCTGGAAGCGTGGATGAAAAAGAACCTGACGAAGCAGGATGAAGTGGTGCTGGAGATGACGACCAACACCTGGCAGCTGTACGATGAACTTGTCCAGTATGCAGGAAAAGTGATGGTGGTGCATCCGCCACATGTCGCCTTGATTACGCGTTCACAGGTCATGAACGACAAGATCGCGGCATCAATCCTGGCAAGGCTGTTGGCAAAGGGATTGTTGGTCGGGATCTGGATCCCGCCGCAAGAAATCCGAGAAGCGCGCGGGCTGGTGGCACAGCGGCAGAAAATGGTGCGACTGGCAACCCAGGCGAAGAACCGCCTGCACGCCGTGATCCAACGCCACCACCTGGTTCCGCCTGCAGGCAATCCGTTCGGAGCGAGCAACAAAGCTTGGTGGTTGTCTTTGCCGCTGGGGAAGCTGGAAAAACTCAATCTGCAAAGCGACCTGGAAACCCTGCAGTTCGCAGAGAAGCAGGTGAAAGACATGACGGAGATCATGGAAGGCATGGCCGCGGAACAGGAAGAGATCGGACGCTTGTTGCACCTGGCAGGCTTTGGCGTAGTCACTGCGGCGACGGTCTGGGCTGCCGTCGGAGATATCCGACGCTTTGCAGAACCCCAAAAACTGGTGGGCTATGCTGGATTGGGAACCCGTGTCCATGATAGTGGGATGACGATGCGGAGTGGGAAGATCACCAAAGCGGGTCGACGGGATTTGCGCACGGTATTGGTCGAAGCCGCCAATGCGGCTGCCAACTCCCATCCCCACTGGAAGGCAGAACTGGCGAGGTTGGAACCACGCCTGGGACGCAACAAGGCGATCGTAGCCATCGCACGCAAATTGTTGATCGCAGTCTGGTTTGTAATGCAGGGTAAAACAGATAAGTATGCCGAGCCGGAAGCGGTCGCACAGAAGATGTTGAAGTTTGCCTACACAGTTGGAAAGGCAAATCGACCCAAAGGACAAACGGCTGCACAGTTCGCGCGCGTCCGCATGGATGCCTTGGGAGTGGGAAAGAACCTGACCAGCATTCCTTGGGGTTCGAAGAAGCCGATCCCATTACCACCCTCTGGATTAAAAGAAGGGAGCGACGTCCCAAACACAAAATAGTGTGAACTCCCAAAGGAGACCCACGAAGGGGTTTTGCGGGCTCATCGCTCCATCATCATTATACAACCCTTGTCAACGCTTTTACGCAGCTTTGTAAAAGTGATGGGGAGGTGTTGCTGTTTTTTCGCTCCCTTGCGCTCTTAGTTATTTCCTTTTTGCGGCACCCTTGACTTCCCACTTCATCTGTGCACGCTTTGTTAGGCGCATTTTGATTTACAACGGACAACGGGACGGGGAACATGAGATAATAAACCCCATCTTCGTCG
>DATDAG010000427.1:0-2953 GCA_036525495.1 Anaerolineales bacterium | reverse complement strand
CCTGACCTCCAATTCCTTTCGGTTCCATCTGCCAGTGAAGCATAAACCTGAAGATTTGTTAATGGGTCTCGAGACGAGCAAAATTTAGCAAATTCCAGGAGATTAATTGATGGAAGACAGCAATAATCACCAAGTTTTACTGGCAGAAAACCTGCGAAAATCTTACGGACCTAGGCTGGCACTCCGGGGGCTATCCTTCTCATTGAAGGCTGGACGTATCCTGGGCTTCCTGGGTCCTAATGGGGCGGGAAAAACGACCGCGATCCGCATCCTTACCACCATTTTTGAGCCTGATTCAGGCCATTTTGAAGTGGATGGAATCAGTTCCAAGTATCCTGACAAAATCCGGCGCAGGATTGGTGTCCTGCCTGAGAACCTGGGATTTCCCAGGCAAATGACGGGCTTAGAGTACCTGACACACTTCGGTCAGCTATACGGGGTATCAACGGCTGATGCCAGATCCAATAGCTTACGCCTTCTCGAAGATGTGGGATTGAAGCAGAGGGCAAAATCCCTGATTGGCACATACAGTCACGGGATGAGACAAAGGATAGGCATCGCGCGCGCGCTGGTCAATGACCCTGTGGTCGTTTTTCTAGACGAACCCACTCTCGGATTGGACCCGCGCGGTCAACAGGAGTTATTGACTCTCATCAAGCGCATTGTGCAAGAGCGAAATGTGGGTGTGATTTTGTGCAGCCATGCTTTGTCCGAGATTGAAGAGATTTGTGACGATGTAGTCATCTTGAGTTCAGGCCAGATTATTGCCTCGGGACCTGTGGCGGATGTCATTGGAAGGGCTCAGCGCAATGTCATCCGCGTTCGCGTCCCGATATCATCGGTCGACCAGGCTACACAGAAACTGGAGGCATTGCCGAATATTATCAAAGTAGCTTCCTCAAACGGTAAGACGGGTTGGTTAGTGATGGAGCGCGTGGGTTTGACGGATACATCCTCCACCCCAAAACCTGATGCCAATAACAAAATACTAGAAGCCCTTATCAAAGCAAAAATTCCAGTTTTGGGGTACGAGGTTGAGGGTGGTCGGTTGCAGGATGTTTTCCTACACTTAACTGAAGAGGTAATTAAATGAGCGCTAAACAAGAAGTGTTCGTGACTAGTGTCAAACCATTGAGCTCAGCGAAGCCTGCATGGTGGCTGTTTTTCGTCAGGGAACTCGCAGACCTGTGGATCGGCGGTAAAGCTCTCAACCTCATCCTAATTTACAGCGTTATCCTGGGGATCATGGTGTATGTATTCTCATTCAACAGCGAACTGAGTTTGATCCCTCCCAAGGAATCGGTTTACGAGATGCTGAAAAACGCCATGGCCGTCAGCCTGTTCATCGCTCTGGTGATTGGTGCCGACACCATTAGCGGTGAGCGGGAACGTGCTACTCTCGAATCGGTCCTCTTGACGCCGACGAGTCGTCGACAAATCGTCGTTGGGAAATTTCTAGCTGCTTTTTCAGCATGGCCAGCAGCCTATCTGATTGCCATCCCATTTATGAATGTGTTATCCCAAGGTGACGAGGTCCTGGTTCCGGCAATTATTTGGGGTGCTATTACGGGGACTGCACTGGTGATGGGTTATACAGGTCTGGGTATGCTGGTTAGTTTCTGGTCAGGCGCAAACAAGGTGAGCTATTTCGTGAGCTTGGGCATTTATGTGCTTTTCCTCGTTCCGGCACAATTGCCTGGGCGCGCCCAGACCGGAGCAGCGGGGCAGTTCTTGCAATGGGTGAACCCGCTGGCTGCTACCAACCACTTCCTTTCAAAGCACCTGGTAAATTATCGTACCCTGGCTGAATTTTGGACTTGGCTTATATCACCAGTGGTGTTTTCCGTCCTAATCCTTGTTGTGCTCTTCCTGTATGCCGCTCCGGGTTTGCGCCTTGAAGCGGGAAAATCCAGCAAGATTTGGTCGTTCCTAACCCGTGTACTAGGTCTTTTCGTGATCGCAACCCTCATTTTCTCCCTGGGTACATCACCGGTAGCAGCGGCATCGGGTCTGAGTCCCACCGCGACGGGATCCGTTTCATGGCGATATGTGCAGCAACAGGCAGCGGATCTGCAGATAGACATTGACATGGATTACACGGTAGTGAAGACTGGTGACAAAGTTGAATTCAATACACTGGTAACCAACAACGGTTCGGAGGTTTCTCCTCCTCTTATCGTTGCGATGAATGTCATCAATCTAGATGCCAAAGGCGACGTGGTTGATCCAGAAGATTGGTCGCCGCAACGGACCCAATATATAGACTCCCTGGGACCAGGCGAGTTCACAAATCAGGTATGGATTATCAATACCATTCTGGATGGTGACTACATGGTGTATATGGTACTCGTTCCTGCACCTGATAGTGAGGAATCAACCAGCCAGCCCGTTGCCAGTTCGGGCATCCACCTGACGGTGACACCGTTTACTAGGCTCAACCCTGGCGGCGTGCTACCGTATGCGATTGGAGGGCCTATTCTTTTGCTGCTGGCCATCCTGGTAGTCAACCGGCTCCGTCGCCGGAATATCGACATGGGTGGTTCTTAGAAAGAGAGATCGATGGTAATTAGAAGAAGTAGCAAGATATATTGTGGAGGCGGCGATGAAACACAATAATCGATGGTTTTTAGTTTTACTAACCATTATGAGCTTGCAGCTTGCGGCGTGTGCTCCAAAGTCGGCTGCGGCCGAGAAAATCTCACCTGTCAAGCTCGAGGAGATCGAAGGCTCAGATTTTAAGCGCGTGATCTTGACTGAGAAGGCCGCCGAGCGGCTTGATATCCAGACAGTCACAGTTCGCGAAGACCTGATTGAGCGGAAGCTAACCGTTGGAGGTCAGATCATGACGGTGAGCGAGGATTCTGCTCTATCCGACAATGTAACTGCAGTCGCTGGTGGCATAAAAGAAGCCTTACTGGTTCGTATTCCCCTTAGTCAGAATGAACTAAAAATT
>DATDAG010000426.1:0-3932 GCA_036525495.1 Anaerolineales bacterium | reverse complement strand
GGAGCGACCGCATACAGCTCTGTCCCTGTCCGACCGCAAAAATCCAATCCGCTGTGAAAGTAATCATATGTACCGCCGTTGTAGGAACGGCGGGTGCCAAAGAACGAAGTCCAACAATCCTTGAAGTCTGTTGGAACGGGGATGGCAAAAATACCATCCCACATTTTTTCTGTTGTAACTGGCTTGCCCAAAGACTCCCACAGTTCCTGTTCCGGAATCGTCACAGCGGGATCAATAGTGGCGGGGTCCACTTGCAGACTCGGATCATAGGGGAAGTTTGCGTCTTGAATCAACACGTTCTGTGAAAAGGCAAAACGTTCCCCATCGGGCAGTTCTCCTTCCAATTCGAGGGGATACAAGCCGGGTGGCAACATGGCATGGATGCCCTGTAAAGCAACGTACCCATCTTCCAGCGGAAAAAAGTTCAGAGCGCGATCAGCCAGTAAACCGCGCAATGTAATACCCTGCAGTGCCTGGACTTTGACGACTGTTGTCCCGCCTTGAGTCATCAACAGCGGCTCCACTGCGATATTTGTCACTGCATCTGTGAATGGTGCTGATGTCAATGACCATGTGTTGGATAGATTAGTTTCAATGGCGATTTTCCACGGACTTTCATCGTTTAGTACAGCTGACTCCAACAAGGACTGACCTGCAATCACGGGAGAAATTTCCGTAGCTGGTATTTCCTTTTTCTTCGGGACGATGAAGGTTACACCTGCATACACTTCGCTCGGACTGACGAGGCGATTCAAACGGGCTAATGCCTGTTCCGAAACTCCATAGCGACGGCTCAAACTGCGAAGCGTTTCACTGTAAGAAACCGTGATCGTATCCAATTCTCCGCTTATGCCTTGCAATCCAGGAATGACCAACCGCGCACCAATCCCCACCTGGCTCGGATCAGTAATGTTATTCTCTTGCTGCAATTCATCCAAACTTACACCAAACCGCGCTGCAATACTCCATAATGCATCACCCTCTTGCACGATGTAGTACGCTTCATCCCCGCCCTGAGCTGACACTGGCAAATAGACAGCCAGCACTAGAAGAACAACAACCGCAATGAATGATCGCTTCAATATTATCATCGTGTGCTGTCACAGCTCCTGATAATCCACAAGTTTCAATAAATCATCGTGAGCACGCAATAAGGGAATCAACTGATGAACGCGCTGGCATTGCACGACCACCAGCAGGCGCCGTCCAGCATCTCTTTGCACCGCGTGAATAATATTTGACACCATCTCTTCATTCTGTTTCTCCCATGCAACGCGATCCTCTGCGGTCCAAAGCGCCTCATTAAACCAACACACTGTATGACAAAAGGTCTCAAACCACATCCCATTGACCGCCTGGACGTTGTCAGCCTGGATCTGCCCCCAACGCAGGAGCCGGTCGAAGGTCCGCACGAGGCGCTGTCTCCATCCAAAATCAGGCTTGAAATCCGCATACTGTTCCAGGCTTGGGGAAATCGGGATAAGCACAATATCCGTTGACGCGATCACAGGCGCGAGCGCATCACGGACTTCAAGCGACGCCTTCGACATATCTTCACGCTCCCATGCATCTGCGGTGATCTCGGCGCAAAGCAAGTCTGGCGAAACATCGACAACAACTTTTTTCAAACTATCCAAATCATAGCTGATTGGCTGCTTGTGAAGTTCGGACATTGTGCCCAAAATAGCAAGGCGGGTTATAGAAGAAGTTTTCATTTTCAAATAGGATATTCCAAAATTACAAAAGTCGTAAGCGTAAAACTACTTATCTTTCACAGCAATCAGCATGGCCTCAGTGCGTGAATGCACACCCAACCGCGAGTAAATATTTGCCAAGTGTCCTTCGACCGTGCGGACGCTGAGATACAACCGCGACGCAATCGCCTTGTTGCTCAAACCTTGCGCAAGCAGGTCAAAAACTTCGCGCTCACGGTTGGTCAACAACTCAAAATTCGATTTTTGCGATTCATCGAACGAAGTTTTTGTACGATGATTTTGCAGGATTTTGATTGCAAAGGTTGGACTCAAGTACTGCTCGCCCCGTGCAACTTGACGGATGGCGACTCCGAGTGCCGCAGGCGGTTCATCCCTGGAAAACAAGCCTGTTACCGCTTCTGGAAGCGAATCCAGCCCCGCTTCTTCGACGAGCAGCAGGATGGCAGTATCACGCGAAACTACCGGTAACTCTTCCAAGTCTGTTCTCACATCCCAAACCAAGACCTGTGGCGGTGGATTTGAACCCAGCGGGACAACGCGCAGCCCGGGCAGGTTTGCAGCGAGTGCGGACAAAGCTGCATTATCCAATTCACGACCACCTCCGATTGAGATGGTGATATTTGATAAAACTTTCATTATTGAGTAATCTTCCGTAAAAATTATAGTCTTTGACTTTAAATCAAATAGCCGTTAATTGACGTGCATGCATGTAAGCCATTTGACTGTGTCTGAACATGATAACCCAATACGCAATACAAATACGCCAAAATGCCTATCTGACTGATACGCTCTTTTGCGCTTGTGAAAACACGCACAAAATCTGATAATCTCGACAATGAAACGTCTCTTCCCCATTGGACTTATCGTACTGGGAATCGCCCTGTTTCTCGGCACGTTAGGTTGGTATTACCTGGATGGTCTGATCAGTCATCCTAAGGCTTTGCCGTTGCCTAAGCGTATTGCTGATCTGTCGTTAACGGATCGAATGGTTGGTGCAGAGGCAGCAGAGAATTTCATCGGCCTTCATAATCAAAAATTCATCATCACCGCAGGGGCAATCGGTTTTTATGGCGGGGATCGGGCAACGATCTGGGTGGCAGGCGCGCCGTTCAACTTTATGGCGGCGGGCATGGTCAACTCCATGCGAGACAAGATCGCAGAAGGCAATTCACCTTTTACCCCAAACAGCGAATATAAAATCGGAGGGCGAACGATCTACGAACTGGAAGGTATGGGACAGAGGCATTTCTATTTTCAATCCAAGAATCTCATCATCTGGCTAGCGGCGGACCCGTCCATCGCAGATGAAGCAATCGAACAAACCCTGGAGGCGTACCCATGAAAAAGTCACATTTATGGATCATGATCCTATGCTGTCTGATCCCTATTATCGGGCTGGCAGCGATCTATCTCTTCAATGTTCCGGTTAGCAATGTCGTGTTCTATGGTTTGATCCTGCTCTGTCCGGTTTCACATCTGTTGATGATGAAATATATGGGACACGATCATTCCGCAGCAGACCATTCTCAACATGAGCACCATGCACATCCGGCAACGATTCCCGTGAAAGAGAAACAGCCATGAACGAACCCACCACAACTGAACAGCAAGACCGGTTGCCGTCCGCTAGCCGCAGGAACATTGGAGCCACCGTCGCCTTTGCCATCCTTCTCGCACTCCTCGGCTTGCTGGCATGGGGCTTGAAGAAAGCACAGGCAGGGCCGGTGGAGAAAGGTATGGCGCCCGACTTCACCATCACGGACTTCGACGGCAGGACTGTCACGTTGAGCGAGTTGCGCGGGCAGGTCGTCATCATCAACTTCTGGGCATCCTGGTGCCCGCCCTGTCGGGAAGAAGCAGCATACCTTGAAGAAACCTGGCGCAAATACCAGGATCAGGGCGTGGTTTTCATCGGCGTGGACTATGTGGATACGGAAAAGGAAGCACTCGCTTATATCCAAGAGTTCGATATTACCTATCTCAACGGTCCAGACATCGCTACAGCTATCTCGCAGGCATACAACATTCAAGGCGTGCCAGAGACATTCTTCGTCGCCAAGAACGGAGAGCTGCGTGGCGTTCATATTGGCCCCTTGTTTTCTCCTCAACTCGATGAAAAGATTGATGAGTTACTGGCAGAACTATATCCCTAAACATCGGAGTATCCATGATCACAGACATCGGATTGATTACTCTTATCATTGCCTTTCTCCTTAC